>DRMA01000244.1 GCA_011375245.1 Thiothrix sp.
AGGATTTGCATTATGGGTAAGAATGTTATTTTCCTGCTTGGTTGATGCAGACTTTCTTGATACTGAATCCTTCATGGATGAAAAGAAATCACAACAGCGTGGAAACTATCATTCACTTAAGGACTTGCAGCTTATTTTTAATACAAAAATGCAACAACTTATTAAAAAAGCGCCCAAGACAACGGTTAATAAGATTCGTCAGGATATTCTTAGCCAATGCCGAGATAAAGCCAAAAATGATACGGGAATTTTTTCACTAACGGTGCCAACAGGTGGAGGAAAAACATTAGCAAGCATGGCGTTTGCATTAGATCATGCCATTGAACACGGCAAAAACCGAATTATCTATGTCATTCCCTACACCAGCATTATTGAACAAACAGCTAACGTCTTTAAAGACTTCTTTGGTGAAAAAAATGTGATTGAACATCACAGCAATGTAGACCCAGACAGTGTTGAGAAAGAAGATAGCCACTCACGCTTAGCAACAGAAAACTGGGATGCACCTATAATCGTAACAACGACAGTGCAATACTTTGAATCCTTACACGCAGCCAGAACCAGTCGATGTAGAAAACTACATAATATTGCAAATAGTATTGTAATTCTTGATGAAACCCAGTTACTTCCACCCACTCTATTAGCACCAATATTGCGGGTCATTCGACTATTATCTAAACACTACAACGTTACCCATATCTTATCTACCGCAACTCAACCTGCATTAAAAACACAATACGACCCCTTTGATCGCGTTATTTGTAAAGGTCTAGATGATGCAACTGAAATCATTAATAATCCTAATAGCCTTTATCAACAACTTGAACGCGTTAGCCTTGAACTGCCGAGTGATTTTCAAACCACAACAGATTGGCAGACGCTTGCCAAAGAACTCAAGCAATATGATAGTGTGTTAGTCATTGTAAACCGTCGTTCAGATGCACGAGAACTACACGCACTTATGCCTAAAGGCACTTATCATTTATCCGCTTTAATGTGTGCTCAACATCGAAGCCATGTTATCGATAAAATAAAAAAAGAACTAAAACAAGGATTACCCGTAAAAGTAATCAGCACGCAACTGGTAGAAGCAGGTGTTGATATGGACTTTCCTGTTGTCTATCGGGCAATGGCAGGGTTAGACTCCATTGCCCAAGCAGCAGGACGCTGTAACCGTGAAGGAAAATTGAAAAAAGCAGGGAAATATATCAAAGGAAAAGTTATTGTCTTTAATCCCCCTAAACCCTCCATTGGCTTACTAGGAAAGGCAGCACAAAGCGCTATTTCTTTACTTAGTAACTATTCAGGAAATCCTCTTGAGCCGAAACTATTTACTGATTTTTTTGAGCATTTTTATAGTAAAACAGATCCTGATGAGAAAGGCATTAACAAGCTACTCACTCCCAATGAAAAGCTGGAATGCCAATTCCGCACCGCAGCACAAAAATTCCAAATGATTGAAGAGCAAGATACAAAAACCATTTTTGTACTATATGACAAACAAAGCGCTGATTACCTAGACCAATTAGAAAGAAATGGCCCCAAGCGGTGGCTTATGCGAAAACTGCAACGCTATACCGTTACTTTGTACTGCTACCAATTAAAACCACTGCTAAATACAGGTGATATAAAAGAAGTATGGGAAGGTTTTTACTCCCAAAATAGCAGCACACTTTACGATACTAAAATAATAGGATTAGGTCTGCTCACTGTTGCAGAATCACCCAGCATAGAATCTTTCATTTGCTAATAGACTCTTGACTTATTGCTACTATAGGCTACCAACTTAAGCTCATAAAGAGCAATACCCATATTCCCCACTCATCAGACAAAATTCTTTAAATGTTTTCCAATTCATAATGATAATCTGCATTCTTAATTTATATTCTACTAAGTTTTTACTTTCTATATTTTAGGCTTTATAGTAAGAAAATCCTTCTACCGCTACTCCAAGGAAGGTGAATTGAAATATATTAATACTTAGGAAGTTCCAAGCAATGATTTTACCAATCTTACTTGCCCTTTTGCTTCTGCTTGAATCATCTCAATCGTTGCGTAGAGCAACGGTGCGCCTCTTGAGATGCTCCAATCAGGAACAAAAAATCAACGCAATATAGGTAAATTCATCACTTGGAACTTCCTTAAGTGATTTTCTGGGGCTTCCAATCTAACCCCAGACTTACAAAGGAATGTGCATGAAAACATTTTGTCTTGAAATATGGGGTGATTTTGCCTGCTTCACTCGACCTGAAATGAAAGTCGAACGTGTTTCTTATGATGTTATTACACCCTCAGCAGCTAGAGCTATCTTTGAAGCTATCTTGTGGAAGCCTGCTATCCGTTGGCAAATTGAAAAAATAGAAATACTCAAACCTATCAAATGGATTAATTTACGACGCAATGAAGTTGGTGCTGTTATACCTGCTACCAAACTAAAATCAGCAGAAAAAAAAGGCAAAGGCAATCTTTCACTTTATATTGAAGATGAGCGAAAACAGCGGGCGGGGTTATTTTTAAAAGATGTAAGATACCGACTTTATGCACATTTTGAAATGCACAATAACGCCACAGACAAAAACCCAGTGAAATTTGCAGAAATGTTTAAACGACGTGCGCGAAAAGGACAATGCTTCAATCAGCCCTATTTAGGAACACGTGAATTTAGCGCTCACTTTGAGCTTCTTGAAAAGCAAGAAAAAATCCCAGCAATAGATGAAAGCAGAGACTTAGGCTGGATGCTTTATGACATGGACTACACTGATAAAAATAATCCTCAACCTATGTTTTTTCATGCACAAATGAATAACGGTACTATTAATATACCTCCTATAAAGAGTGATGAGGTACGAAAATGATCCTGCAATCACTGTATGATTACTATCAACGTAAAGTTGAAGAAGGGGATCCTGATATAGCGGTATTTGGTTTTGAGAAAAAAGAAATTCCTTTTATCATTGAACTCAACAATGAAGGTCATTTAATCCAGATTGAAGATACCAGAAAACAACTAGGAAAAAAGAAGTTGGCAAGTGCTTATTTTGTGCCTCAAGGCGTAAAAAAAACAGCCGCTATTGCGACTAATTTACTATGGGATAATGTGGAATATGTTTTAGGCTTAACACTGGGCAAAAAAGAACAACAAGCACAAAAAGAACTCGATAAAACCATTAAAAATCTTGAGGCTAGTGATTACCCCAATCCTGACGACTCAAGCACATTATTAGAAAAACTAACGTCACTATTGGCATTTATTGAGAACAATAAACCCGCAGAAATACCCCCAACCCTTGTTAAATCGCTACAAAAACAACAGAAAATTTTAAATCGCGTTAATCAGCAACACCAAGCCTTTATTGATAAATTAAAAAATCAACAACAAGCCATACTAGATGATAATGGTGTAAAAGCAGTGTTAAATTTTCTTGAATCATTCGATACACAAAGCCTAAAGGATCATCCTCTCTATGAGGATCTAAAAACCAATCCTAATATCACCTTTCGCTTACAGAGAGACAAGGATCTTATCTGCCAACGTAAAGCAATTATTACCAGCCTACAAACAGAAAAAACAGAGCAGAAAAATACCAACACTTGCCTTATTACAGGGGAGCAAGCAGAAATAGGAAGACTACACACCGCTATCAAAGGTGTGTGGGACGCACACACTGCGGGTGCTAATATTATTTCTTTTAACCACCACGCATTCACCTCTTTTGGTAAAAAGCAGGGCGATAATGCACCTATTGGAGAAAAAGCAATATTTGCCTATACCACCGCAATTAATCATTTACTCAGAAAAGACTCACCGCAACGCGTACAAGTAGGTGATACCTCTACCGTTTTTTGGGCAGAAAAACAAACCAAACTAGAAACACTAATGCCTAGTTTTTTTGGTTTTTCAAAAGACAAACCTGATGCAGGAACAAACGCAGTTAAAAGCCTTTATCAATCCTACCATCATGGAAAACTCAACCCCGATGAAGCTAATACAGGGTTTCATGTACTAGGGCTTGCCCCCAATGGCGCTAGAATATCAATCCGTTTCTGGCAAACATCAACCGTTAAAGAAATGGCCGATCTTATTCTGCAACATTTTGAAGATATTTCAATAATTCATCATGCTAAACAATCCGAAAACCTACCGCTTTTTATTCTATTAATATCCACCGCTACACAAGGTAAAGCAGATAATATTTCACCTAATATCGCAGGTGAAACCATACGCAGTATTTTAACAGGAATGCCTTATCCAAAGACATTACTGACCTCTGTTATTAGACGGATACGCGCAGAGCAAAGCAAAAAAGACAAAGCAGGAAAATCATCACCCAATGTTACCTATCCACGCGCAGCCCTTATAAAAGCCTGCCTTAACCGACAATTGCGCTATAACAACCCAGAAAAAGAGGAGATACTCCAGATGTCCTTAGACAAAGAAAATACCAATATTGGTTATCGACTAGGGCGACTTTTCGCTACTTTGGAAAAAATACAAGAAGAAGCCAATCCCAATCTCAATGCCACTATTCGAGATCGTTATTATGGTGCGGCTTCCAGCACACCTGTTACTGTTTTTTCCACCCTGTTAAAGCTTAAAAATCACCACCTCAGCAAAATGAGCAATAAAGGTCGTGTTACTAACTTAGAAAAACTAATGGGTGAAATTATGGAAGAAATTACTGATTTCCCGCCTAACTTAGACTTATCAAGCCAAGGGCGTTTCTCCATAGGCTATTACCACCAACGCCAAGACTTTTTTTAAACGACATAATAATAAAGCAAATAATGAACCCAAGAATAAAAAACAACAGAAACAGGAGCCACAACATGAGCCTAGAAAACCGATACGATTTTGTTTTACTTTTTGATGTAAAAGATGGAAATCCAAATGGCGACCCTGATGCAGGAAATTTGCCCAGAGTTGATGCAGAAACAGGTAAAGGACTCGTTACAGATGTTAGCCTTAAACGTAAAATACGCAACTTTGTCACACTGATAAAAAACGCAGAACCTCCACATGATATTTATATCAAAGAAAAATCCATTCTCAACCAAACGCATGAAAAAGCCTATATAGCAATAGGCGCAGAAGAAGAGCTGAAGTCCGATAAAAAACGTAAAGGCAGTGCTGATACAGTCATCAAAGCCCGCCAGTGGATGTGCAAAAACTTCTACGATGTCCGAACCTTTGGAGCAGTCATGTCAACAGGCATAAACTGTGGACAAGTACGCGGCCCTGTTCAAATGACATTTGCCCGTTCTATTGACCCTGTTATTGCTAGTGAACATAGCATTACTCGAATGGCAGTAGCAACCGAAGCAGAAGCTGAAAAACAAGATGGTGATAACCGCACTATGGGAAGAAAATTTACCATCCCTTATGGTTTATATGTAACACATGGCTTTATTTCCGCGCATTTAGCCAATCAAACTGGCTTTTCAAAAGATGACCTTGAACTACTATGGCAATCATTAGAAAACATGTTTGAACATGACCGTTCAGCAGCACGCGGAGAAATGTCAACACGCGGTCTTTATGTGTTTAAACATGAAGGAAAATTAGGAAACGCACCTGCTCATACATTATTTGATCGTATAAAAATAACAAAGAAAACAGATATTTCAGTAGCCAGAGACTTTAACGACTATACTATTAGTATTAATGAAAAAAATATGCCCACAGGTGTTGAGTTAATAAAAAAAATTGATGGATAAAATGCCAAACAACCAGCACCCCATTATGCTATCCGCACTCCAACACTACAGCTACTGCCCACGTCAATGCGCCCTAATTCATCAAGAGCAAACCTTCACAGACAATGTTTTCACCGTAAAAGGCAATCTAGCGCATAAACGGGTGG
>DRMA01000245.1 GCA_011375245.1 Thiothrix sp.
CCCCAAGAATGATTACTAATAGACGAACGTGAACCACGCACATAACGACTACAAAGCATACCTGCCGAACTGAGCACAGTATAAACATCTGGCTGTTGTTGTTTAATATCTTTCATCACTTTTTTTAGTGAATCTACAGCTAACTTATACCCCGAAACCTTAAAAGGACCAACATTTTTCCCCCAAACGACCTGTTTAAGAAATTTTTTGTTCGTCGGTTCAGAACAACGTCTTGTGTAACGATCACTCGGGCTTCCTAACAAAGAAAGCATCAATGTATTGTTCGTACCTCTCAAACCTTCATTAATATTATTAGGTACTGGAATAAGATTAGTCAATTTAGACATATATTTCACCCTTGATTAACACAATTAATTAAAAGACATCCTCTATAAATCAGGAATCATTTTTTATGATCAAGTCCTTTATACAAAACAACGCTCCTCCTATGATTTAATTATTATTTTTATATTTTCATTATATAAAAATTAAACGATTCCATCAGAATTATTTATTTGCTAGTACAATTTCAGAGAATATCGATCAAAAACTTAAAAAACTCTACCTCTTCTTCGTCCTATCAAAAGCAACTTGTAAAGCACAAAATTAATGCTATTATTTCTAGAGATAAAATAGTGATTGTGAAGTAGTTAGCTTTTTCCTATATCAGTTTCTTTACACATCGCAATACAACAGCAATCCCCGATCATAATGTAAACTCTTGATTTTAAAATAAATTAATTATTAACCAACTATACTATAAGTTGTTGTTTTATAGATAATATTTTCTAAGCACTTGGACTATTCTTAATAACTAATTATTTATCAATATGTTGCTGTACAACGATTACTGACCCGCCAGCGGGAATTACTGATAACACAACGAGGCAACATCAACTACATTCAATACTTACCACTAAATCACAATCTTAAAATGGCTATCAATAAGCCCACACACATACGAGGCTAACATGATAAATTTTCTCAGTAATGCACTCACCTTCCCAACGGTTTTCTATACAGGATTACTAATACTTGTCTTTCTCTACTGGCTTATTTCTGCTTTTGGTTTTCTTGAATTTGAAGCAATTGAAACCGATGTTGATTCAGGTGAAATGGGTGGGATTGCTGCATGGCTAACCAAATTTAGACTGAATGGCATTCCATTTACACTAACCTTATCCTTGGTGATCTTTATCTCATGGGTACTCTGTTTATTCATCGTTCCCTTACTAATGAAAGAAATTAACAGCGAATGGGTATACATTGCATTAGGCTTTTGGATACTAATACTCGCCCCGACATTAGCTCTACCCGTTACAGCTATATTACTAAGCCCCCTCAGACATTTACTTAAAAAATTGCGCAAGAATAACCTCCCCCCAACCGCAGAATCTTTTATTGGGATGTCAGGCAAAATTCGCTCAGAAAAAGTCAATCAATCCTATGGTACGGCCGAAATCGCTGATGGTGGTGCGGGACTTATTTTACAAATACGTGCTGATGAGCCGAATAACTATCAACGCAACGATGACATCATTCTCACTAGCTATCTAACAGCAACCAATACATATCTCATTCGCCATCAATAACAAACGATTACAACAACAAACAGGGTTTAACACATGGAAACGCTCACCATCACGACGCTAATAGGAACAGGTCTTATTGCACTCATTGTCATCGGTCTCCTCGTCTCGATTACCAAGTTCTACGTCAAAGTCCCGCAAGGCTGGGCATTAATCATCAATGATACTACCTCTACACCCAAGGTAAAATTTACGGGTGGGATTGTTTGGCCGATTATCAATAAAAAAGAATTAATGCGGATCTCATTAATCACTCTAGAACTCGACCGACGTAATAAAGAAGGACTAATTTGCCAAGACAATATTCGCGCTGATATTACCGTTGCCTTCTATCTACGTGTTAATGAAACCCAACAAGATGTCCTCAAGGTCGCTAAATCTATAGGTGTTGATCGTGCTTCTGATAAAGATGCCGTTCACGAATTATTTAACGCCAAATTTTCTGAAGCCCTAAAAACTGTCGGTAAAAAAATGGATTTCGTTAGTTTGTTTGAAAACCGTATTGGCTTTCGTGACAGCATTATCGAAGTGATTGGTAACGATCTCAATGGTTATATCTTAGAAGATGTTGCTATTGATTACCTTGAGCAAACCGCTAAAAATTCGTTAGACAGTGATAATATTCTTGATGCCGAAGGTATTCGAAAAATTACAGCACTAACTGCCACACAAAATATTCAAACCAACGAACTTGAACGTAACGAACAATTGGCCATTACCAAGAAAAATGTTGAAACCCGCGAAGCCATGTTAGCGCTCGAACGTCAACAAGCCGATGCAGAAGCCAAACAACAACGTGAAGTCGAAAGCATCCAAGCACGCGAAGAAGCTGAAACGAAAAAAGTACAACAAGAAGAACACTTACGGGCCGAAAAAGCCCGTATTAGCACCGAAGAGCAGTTAATGGTATTAGCAGAAAACAAACAACGTGAAATCGAAGTCGCCGAAAACAACCGCCTACGCGCCATCGGTATCGAAGAAGAAAAAGTCATTCGTGCGCGCGAGCTTGAAATCGTTTCCAGAGAACGCGAAGTGGCTATTCAAGACATTGACAAAGAAAAAGCACTTGAAATAGAAAAGAAAGAAATCGCTAATGTCATCCGCGACCGTATTTCCGTCGAACGCACCGTTGCCGAACAAGAAGAAAAAATTAATGATGTTCGCTTAATTGCTGATGTTGAACGACAAAAACAAGCCGTCATTATTACCGCTGAAGCTGAAGCACAAGAAGGTCTAGTTAAGCAAGTCAAGCAAGCCGAAGCTGATGAAATCAAAGCGACACATAAAGCCAAAGAACTGAATATTATCGCCAAAGCCAAACTCGAAGCCGCAGCTAAAGAAGCCGATGCTAAAATAAAAATGGCCGAAGGCTTAAAAGCAGAACAAGCTGCCGCTGGATTAGCAGAAGCTGAGGTACAGGAAGCTAAAGCTGCGGCACTGGAAAAAGAAGGTCTTGCTGAGGCAGTCGTCCTTGAAGAACGGATGAACGCCGAAGCTAAAGGCACTGAAAAACGCATGATTGCTGAAGCCAAGGGTATTGAAGCACAAACGATTGCCAAAGAAAAAGAAGGCATTATGGAAGCTGCTATTATCCGAGAGAAAATGGATGCTGAAGCCAAAGGTAACGAGAAAATGGGTCTTGCTAAAGCCACAGTATCACGTGAAATTCTTTCAGCAGAAGCCGAAGGTAATGAAAAAATTGGTCTTGCTAAAGCCAACGTATCACGGGAAACCTTTAAAGCGGAAGCTGAGGGCTTAGTGGCAAAATTCAAAGCAATGGAAGCCATGAGCGATGGCTCGCGAGAACACGAAGAATTTCGTATGCAACTTGAAAAAACCTTTGAACAAACATTGGCAGAAATCGATGCTAGTAAACATATTGCTGGCAATCAAGCAGAAGTGCTTGCAGCTGCGTTTAGCAAAGCGAATATTGATATCGTTGGCGGTGAAGGCGATTACTTCAACTCGTTTGCCCGTTCCTTGTCATTAGGCAAAGCCATTGAAGGAGTGAAGAAGAAAAGCCCTGTCGTGGAAGATGTGTTGAATAAATTATTAAGCATGACTAATACTGATAAAAAATAAGCTCTCGCTCCCACGCTCCAGCGTGGGAATGCATAATCAGATGCTCCAACGTCACGAATGCAATCCCTACGTGATACATCATCGTCCCCATTACCACCACGCTAACCAACAACAATAATGCCATGAGCAACGAAACCGAAACTGACCACACTCTCAATCAAGCTATTACCGAAAGCAGTGCTTACGACATTATTCGCAAGCGTCTAGAAGCACAAGGCAACGAACTTAACCAACACATTGACCAACTCAATCATGCTCGTCTTGATGAATTTGGCAGTACCGATATGTCAGTGGTCGGTCGTTTGCGCGTCCGCACCGAAAACAATTGTATTGCACGGGATATCGTCCAAGTCGGTGACTCGTTACTCTTTGGCTACAACGTCTTTATCGGGCTAAAAAAAGAAACCCGTGTTAACGATGTATTTATGCTCTATCAGCTAGTCAAAACGGATGACCTTGACAGTGTTAGTTACGATATCGAACCTATTACCGACAGCGATAACTTTCTGCATCAACAAAGCTTCGTCAATGATTTTAACGAGCTATACACCTACTACAAACAAGCACGCTTGATTCAGCTTAAAGTCACCGATGATAAACTGCTCGCGGCATTTCAAATCGGTGACCGTATTACCGACACCCGCGTCTTCCGTTGGGCAATTGATAACACGGGCAAAGCAACCTATATCGACAACCGTGGCGAACGTGACATCGCGCCACCACCATCACATGATTTTGAATGGCTTGATACAGGACGTGATGATTCCGTCCACGGTCGTCATCCACATATGAATATCCTCGATACTGTGTTTGTCGAAACTGTCGGGGGCGATCTCACCATTAAAATCGAGAATAATACAGAAACAGGACAGGGCATCTACGCCGAACCTGTTGATGATGTCAATCAATCGCTGGATGATGGTCTAATTCAATATGCGGCAATTGGACAACTTATCCTACTAAAAATCACCCCCTACCGTGAAGAAACTACACGCTATCTGATATACAACAAAACCACGCAAAAAGTTGATCGTATTGATGCCATTGGTTTATCTTGCGTACAACTTCCTGAAGATCATGGCTTAATCTTCCCTGGCGGTATTTATCTACAAAACGGTGAGGTTCAACGCTTTAACGAAAATATGGAGAAGATGCATTTCAAACGCAGCCTACGCTCGCCGAATGGTGAAGATGTCTTATTCATCTTCTATGAAGAAACAGAAGGAAAGGTCGCTCTATTCGCCTATAATCTGATCGAAAAACAGCTAAAAAATCCTTTGCTCGGTCATGGTTACGCCATTTATGAAAACGGTACACTGGTCATCTTTAGTGCCAACAATAACGAGCCCACCCGTATTCACCCGATGCAAATCTGGCAAACGGCCTTTGTTTCCGCAAACTATGCCGATCAAACACCAACAGGCAATAGCTTTTATGCCCGTATTGGTAATGCCGAATTAGTGCGCGGTATTTCTGATTTATATAGCATCAGCCGTGACATTGCTCATCAAGATGTTTCCGCGACACGCTATAACCAATTGTCCACCATCTATCAACAGCTGGTTAATCGTTATTATTGGCTCGATGAAGAACCACTGGATGCAATAAAAACCACACTACACAGTATTAGCAATACGGCTGAATTGGTGCTGGATGAATTTGAAAAAGTCGAAAGTATTCGCGCCCAAGCCCAAGAAGCGATGCAACAAGCAGAAGCACAACAGCGGGATATTTTCAGTACTTTATTGCCCGATAGCTGGGATAAAGTAGAAGACTATGTGGATGCGTTAAATAGCATCCGTCAACAGCGTGGTCACTTGATGACCATTAAAGAATACCGCTATATTGATCAGTCACGCATTGAAGAAATGGAAGCAACGCTGCTTGATGCACAACAAACACTCGGCGACGATACAGTTACTTTTCTTGCCAGTGACGCAGCATTACTCCCCTACCAAGAAAAGCTACAACAACTCACCGACGAAGCCGAGCAAGCCAAAACCCGTGTACAATTGCAAGACAGTATCAACGGCTTAGAAAAAATGGCGGGAGATCTTGATTTACTCTCCGAACTGATGGCGACGCTACATATCGATGATGCTACCGTTCGCATTCGTATTATCGAAGCCATTGCCGAGATTTACGCCAAACTTAACCAAAGCAAAGCCCGTACCCAACACAAGAAAAAAGATTTGGGTTCAGCCGAAGCTACTGCACAATTCAGCGTACAATTTAAACTGTTTAGCCAAAGCATCGCCAATGCCATCGGTATGGCAACGGATCCTGATAAAGCTGATGAACAACTCAGTCGTTTATTGATTCAACTGGAAGAACTGGAAAGCCAGTTTAGTGAATATGATAAATTCCTCGGCGATATTATTAGCAAACGCGACGAAATCTACGAAACCTTTGAAGGGCATAAACAAGCACTCATTGACGAACGACAACGCCGCACGCAAAACCTACTTGATGCTGCCAATCGTATTCTGACCTCTATTGTGCGTCGTACCGCCAAGTTAGATGAGATGGATGCACTCAATACTTTCTTTGCTGCTGATCCCTTGGTGATGAAAGTACGCGATATTGCCAAACAGTTACGCGAACTCGATGACAGCGTTAAAGCCGATGATATTGAATCACGGCTTAAAGTCAGCAAAGATCAAGCATTACGCGGACAACGCGATAAAGCCGATATTTATGAAGATGGTGGCAATGTGATCAAATTAGGTCCTCGTCATCGTTTCAGCGTAACTACTCAAGAACTTGATCTCACCCTATTACCACGCAATAACCAACAATATATTCACCTTAATGGCACAGATTTCTACGAAGCGATTGAGTCCGACGAACTAAATGCCCTTCACGCCTATTGGGATATGCATCTTGAATCGGAAACGCCTGAATTGTATCGTGCGGAATACCTTGCAGGACAGATTCTTAGCAATGCCGAAACCGCCCAAGAAGGCTTAAGCAGCGACATGCTTTATCAAGCAGCCATCGAGGATAATACTGCCACACTATTAAAAATCGTACGTGATTTTGCCGCGCCACGCTATAAAGAAGGCTATGAAAAAGGCATTCATGATCACGATGCCACGCAAATATTACAACAATTGCTACCGATTCAACAACAAGCAGGGCTATTACGTTATTCCCCCTTGCATCGCGGTGTGGCCGTCGTTTACTGGTCAGCAGTACAACAACCCCAGCAACATTGGGTAGAACGGGCTAAATCAGCGTTACAACTGCAGCGGGTGTTTCAGCATAATAAAGCTCTACAACGGCTACAACACGAAATACAATACCACCTTGCTGACTGGTTACAACAGCACCCTATTCCACTTGACGATACCAGCCAAGCACGCTGTGCCGAATACCTTAGCCTCGAACTGGCACAAGAGACACGCCAATTTGTCAGCAGCTCATACGCACGACAACTCAATGAAACCTTACGCCGTCAACTTGACCTTACTCATACATGGGCATCCTTCAACAAAACATTAGACACACTGCAACAACAGCCACACGAACGCTGGGCATTTGCTGAGTCATGGCTGGAAGCACTGGTCAATAGTGAGAATTATGACAGCGATACTCGCGATACCGCCAGCCATTACATTCCTGAAGCCATCGCGTTATTAATCGCTGATCAAGCCATTACCTACCAGCCATTGGATCAAACACTGCAAATCAACGTCACCGATTTAATGGGTAATCATCCACGTCTAAAAAAACAGCAACTGAGTACCTCATTAGACAACTTCTTACATCGCTATCAACACCATTGTGATCACGTTATCCCTGCCTTCCAACGCTATCATCAACTACGCAATCGCATCGCCAAACAACAGCGTAAAGCCTTACGTCTTGACGAATTTAAACCACGCCCATTGGCTTCCTTTGTACGCAATCGACTCATTAACGAACTTTATCTACCACTGATTGGTGATAATTTAGCCAAACAAATGGGCACGATTGGCGAAGGAAAACGCACCGACCTCATGGGGTTACTCATGATGATTTCGCCCCCTGGCTACGGAAAAACAACCTTAATGGAATATATTGCCAGTCGCCTTGGGTTAATTTTTATGAAAATAAATTGTCCTTCACTTGGTCACGATGTGCTATCACTTGATCCCAACCAAGCACCCAATGCCACGGCACGGCAAGAGCTAGAAAAACTCAATCTTGCCCTAGAAATGGGCAATAATGTAATGCTCTATCTGGATGATATTCAGCATACCGATCCTGAATTTCTACAAAAATTCATCTCCCTCAGTGATGGCACACGCCGCATTGAAGGCATCTGGAAAGGCAAAACAAAAACCTATGATATGCGCGGCAAACGCTTCTGCATTATTATGGCAGGCAACCCCTATACCGAAGCAGGCGAAGCGTTCCAAGTACCTGATATGCTGGCAAACCGTGCCGATATTTATAATCTTGGCGATATGCTTGGCGACCATGAGGAAGCATTTAAACTGAGTTATGTTGAAAACAGCCTCAGCTCTAACCCAATCCTCGCCCCTCTTGCCACACGCGAAATGAGTGATATTTACCAACTGATCAATCTCGCTAAAGGCAAACAAGTCGCCACCACCGACTTAAGCCATCAATACAGCGGCGCAGAAGTCAATGAAATCACTGAAGTGCTAAAAAAGATGTTTATCGTGTTAGAGGTGATTCTTAAGGTCAATCAACAATACATTGCCTCTGCCGCCCAAAACGATGCCTATCGTACCGAGCCTGCGTTTAAACTACAGGGCAGTTACCGTAATATGAATAAAATGACCGAGAAAATATCAGCGGTCATGAATGAGCAAGAAGTTATGCAAATGATTGCCGATCATTATCTCGGCGAAGCACAACTACTGACCCACGGCGCAGAAGAGAACCTCCTCAAACTTGCCGAACTACGTGGTAATATGACTAAGGAGCAACAACAGCGCTGGGAAACCATTAAAGACAATTTCACTAAAAATAAAATGAAAGGCAATGAAGAAGCCGTCATCGGTACGGAAATTGTGTTAAAACTACAAGAAATGGTTAAACACCTACAGCAACTCAATACAGCACTGAGCAATACTGATAGCAACAAACGCCTGACCCAACAATTGACCCAAATGGGCGAGACCATGCAAATGACTAATCGTGTGTTACACGAATCAGGTAAACAAAGCGCTCTAATTTCACAGATTAGTACAATATCAATCGCGATGAAACAACTACATCAAACCTTTGAAGAATCACTGTCAATGACAAGTCATCATGATAATAAATTAATTATGCCGCTCCAGCAAATTGCAGAAAAATTACAGGCAATTGAACATACAACAGGATTAACTACTTCTGGTGAGGTTATTGCGCAACAATTGACGAAGGTAGTTGCGGGAATCGCGACGATGAATGAGGAATTGAGTAAGGTGTCGGAAGCCTCAATAAAGAAAGCCAATTGGTTGACACGGTTAAGTGGAAGAAACAAGCAAATCGGGTAATACTTACACAAAATATAGACTAAACTACAAAAATCAAACGACCACCTACTTATTAACCACTACAAACACCCTAACGCCCTTTACAAAGAAGAGCATCTTTTAGCTTTTAGTCATGCCTTTCACGTATGAAAGGCATGTTTATGAAGGTTTCGCCTACTTCTTTCGACCATTCATCCATCAGAGGGAAAATAATGCATACTTCATCTATTTTTTTGAACGATTAATAAAAAATAGACTATCCTAAAAATCATCATAATTAATCCCCTTCACACAAATTATATATA
>DRMA01000246.1 GCA_011375245.1 Thiothrix sp.
AAACAACGGGTTTTAAAACACTTACAAGATATTACTCCATGTACAGCAAAAATTCCCTTTGCCTCAACCGTTACTGGAACACTCGAAAATGGCAAACAATTAAACAATCAATATTGGTGGGATAATATTCGTCAACCTGTACTTTTTGGTAAAGCTATAAATAACTTGTTAGATGAAGGTTTTAACTGCTTTCTTGAAGTGGGTCCTCATCCTATTATGCGTGGCTATATCAATGAATCACTACGTGCTAGAGACATCACGGGTATGGTTATTCCAACCATCCAAAAAGAGCAAGAAAGTATTGAGGCTATAAAATCAGCCGCTTACAGCACCTATTTAGCAGGCTGTCGCTTCAATGCGAGCCATTTGCTAGGAAAAAAAACATCTTATACACCTTTACCACACTACCCTTGGCAGCATGAACGACATTGGTATCCACTTACCTCTGAGGGCTATGATCTTGTTAGTCGCAAACGAGAACATCCTTTACTTGGCTATCGTCTCAAAGATGCTGAAGCACAATGGGAAAATATCATTGATACGACTCTCTTTCCTTATCTAGCAGATCATGTCGTTGATGGTGGCGTGATTCTCCCAGCGGCAGCTTATATTGAAATAGCACTCGCTGCTGCCAAAAGCTGGTTCAATCAGGATGACATCAATAAAGCCAATTATGAAATCGAAAATATTGATATTCATACCCCCATCGTGCTCGATCACACCAAAGTCGTGCACTTTAACTTATTACCTGATGATGGCTCGTTTAAAATCAGCAGTCGAGATCGACTAAGTGACGATCCATGGACACTCAATATTGTTGGTCGCCTGATGGGAAACACTGCCCGTAAACCTGCAGAAGCAGTTGATATTAATAACATCAAAACCACGAGCCAACACACTATTACCCGTGAAGAGCACTACCAGCTCACCGCAGCGGTAGGGCTAGACTATGGTGCAGGCTTTCAAGGTATAGAACAGGTGTGGATTAATACAAAACAACAACAAGCAACCGCACAGTTACGTATTGATGACAGCATCAGTACTAATTTCAAACATTACATCTTGCACCCATCATTGCTTGATGCTGGCTTTCAACTATTGGTTGATGTGTTTTCAACCGCCATTGATTCGGGTAAACAAACCGCATTAATCCCTGTACAAATAGGTAAACTTTACCATTATCACTCCACAGACGTATTAAACTATTTACAAGTAATCGTAAAAAAACAAAGTCCACAATCCGTAGTTGCTGATTTTATACTTTATAACCAACAGGGCGAGTGCTTAGCAGAATTACGGGACTGTCGTTTTAGGGCAATGCAACTTAATCGTAATCAACACATAACACCTTCAAGGTATACCTTCCAAGCTCAATTAATGCCCTTATACGCAACGCCTGAAGCTGCCCCGATAACAAGCTTAACTGCGATAAAAACAGCTGTTCTTGAATATTTTTCAAGCCAAGATAATAGGACACGTCAACGCCATTATGATGACATATTACCCTTGCTCGATGCTGCCAGTTCAATGTTTGCATGGCAAGCGCTTAAGCAATTTAAGCAGTGCCACACACCTTTTACCACGAAACAATTATGTACAGAAGAACAAATAGATAGCACATACTTACCATTACTACAACGAATGCTATCTATACTCGAACAAGATGAACTTGCTAGTCAAACGAATGATGGGCAATGGACATTGGCAATATCGGCTGACTTACCTGATGCAAATGCTATTTGGTTAGCAATTCTTGGTGATTCATCTACTTATATTGCCGAACTCATCATGCTAGGGCGTTGTGGCATGCATCTTCATGAAGTACTACAAGGTACATTACAAGCAGATGAACTATTATTCCCTACCAAGAGCAGCATAAAAAGCCATTGGTACACGGCATCACCAAGCTATACAACCATTAACAATGGACTTGGTGAAAGCATTCGCCATCTTGTTAATCATTGGCCAGACAATAAGCGTATTCGTATCCTGCAAATAGGTAATGGTGATACAAGCCTGACACAGCAACTTTTACCCTTATTACCTCCTGAGCAAACCGATTATCTCTTTAGTGATAAAAATAGTGATGTCCTTAGCAAGGTTAATTTTGAACTTGCCGATTACACATTCCTAACAACAGCCGTGCTAGATATAGAAACCTCACTCACTGAACAGCTCACACAGCAACTTGCCTATCATCGTTATGATATTGTTATTGCCGCAAATACACTACATCGCTGTCATCATCTAGATAATGCACTAAAAAATATTACCCAACTCCTTGCTCCCAAAGGCTTACTGCTATTACTAGAAAACCAACCTGATCGTTTCACTGATTTAACCTTCGGTATTGACCCAACATGGTGGATACACAGTGATAATGGTAATAAAGAGAAAGAGCAGGCAACTTCATCATTACTTACAACAACAGCGTGGCAACAACATCTTGCTGACACAGGTTTCAATAATACAGCCGTTTTGCAAGAACCTGCTGCAATAGAGGGCGTTGGCACTTTTATGATTATCGCAGAATCACCTGCCTTTATATCCAATAACCAACAAAGCCAGCAACAACCTGAGCAAACGATAAGTTCGTCTTCTATCAAACAACCATCATGGTTAATTTTTCATGATAACAACACGCTGGAGCTTGCCTACACATTACAATCAGCTCTACAAGAAAAACAACAAGATGTTAGCCTCATTGAAACACTTTCTCTCCAAGCAACATCTGTTGACAATATTATCCATTTAGCAGGACTCAATGACAATAACAATGACAATAACAATGCAAATACAGATACAAGGATATCAACATCCACAATACTGGCATTACAAGAAAAACGCTGCCTTAGCACGATAAAACTGGCACAACAGCTTGAGAAAAACCAAACAGAATGCACACTGTGGTTTATTACCCGCAATGCAGCAGTGATTGATCAAACGAATAGTTCTTTCAACTTTAACAATACACCTGAACAAGCTACTTTATGGGGGTTAGGACGCGTATTGATGAATGAACACCCTACTCTACAAAGCTTTATGATTGATCTACAAGATCAAAAAGACCAAGCTGATACAAACATACAAAGCCATCAATTAGTCGCCGAATTTCTCAATGCCAACCCCAGTGAAAACGAGATTATTCTGTCAAAAAATGCGCGTCATGTAATGCGAATGCGCAAAAAAGACCTTCAGCCCCTCTCACAATCAACAGTATCACAACCTCATTTTTGCCTTGAATTCAAAACCCCTGGCCCTTTAAAACATTTATATTGGAAAGCATTACTACCACGTAGTTTAAAAGCTAATGAAATCGAAATTCATCCTCTAGCAACAGGTCTTAACTTCCGCGATGTGATGTATGCAATGGGTTTACTTTCCGATGAAGCAGTAGAAAATGGTTTTGCAGGCCCTACATTGGGCATGGAACTGGCAGGCACCGTGGTACAAGTAGGTGCTGACGTTAATAATTTCAGCATCGGCGATGCGGTTATTGGCTTTGCTCCTGCTTGCTTTAGCTCCCGCGTTATTACCGAAACAACTGCCGTTGCGCATAAACCTGAAGCATGGGATTACCAAGAAGCAGCGACCGTACCGACGACCTTTTTTACGGTCTACTATGCATTACATCATCTGGCACACTTAGAAGAAGGCGATAAAATTTTAATTCATGGTGCTGCAGGTGGTGTTGGAATTGCAGCCATACAATACGCTCGCTATTGCGGCGCAGAAATATTTGCTACTGCAGGCAGTGATGAAAAACGTGATTTTGTGCGTTTGATGGGGGCAGATCATATTCTTGATTCTCGCAGCCTTAACTATGCAGACGATATTATGGCAATAACCAAGGGTGAAGGCATTGATATTGTCTTAAACTCACTTGCAGGCGAAGCCATCAATCGCAACCTTGCTATTCTCAAACCTTTTGGTCGCTTCCTTGAACTGGGTAAACGTGATTTTTACGAAAATAGCAAAATCGGTTTACGCCCCTTCCGTAACAATATTTCATACTTTGGTATTGATGCCGATCAACTATTAATTCAACGCCCCGCTTTAGCAAATCGCCTGTTCAAAGAAATGATGGGCTTGTTCAACGAAGGTATTTTGCGCCCATTGCCTTATCGCACTTTCCCTGCGACTCATATTGAAGATGCTTTTCGCTATATGCAACAATCAAAACAAATTGGCAAAGTCATTGTCTCCTTTGAAGACCAAGCTATCATCAATACACTCATCGTTGAAACTGAAACACCTACACAAAAGGCACTGCAATGCGATGCCAACGGCAGTTACCTCGTTACAGGTGGGCTGAGCGGTTTTGGACTAAAAACAGCCCAATGGCTGGTAGAAAAAGGCGCTCAACACCTTATTTTGCTCAGTCGTGGTGGTAAAGCCAATGATGAAGCAGCAAAACATATCGCTACACTCCGCGAAAAAGATATTAGCGTTACAACACATGCCTGTGATGTAACCGATAAAAAAGCATTACATCAACTGATTAACCAAATCCCCACCCAAAAACCATTAAAAGGCATTATTCATGCTGCAATGGTGCTGGATGATGGATTGATTAGAAATATGCAAACAGAACAATTTAATACCGTTATAGCGCCTAAAGTTAGTGGTGCATGGCATTTACACACCCTCACTGAACATCTTAACTTAGACTTTTTTGTCCTCTATTCATCAGCAACAACGTTTATGGGTAACCCTGGGCAAGCTAATTATGTCTCTGCGAATATGTTCCTTGAATCACTCGCACACTATCGTCATGCCAAACAACTGCCCGCAACCTATGCGGCATGGGGAGCTATTGATGATGTTGGCTTCTTAGCTCGTAATGAAAAAACCAAAGCTGCTTTACAATCACGCCTAGGTGGCAAGCCATTACATTCAAATCATGCATTAGCGATGTTAGAAAAGCTTATTGTCAATCAACATATTGGTGCCGCTATTATCGACTTTGATTGGAACACTATCCAACGCCTTATGCCATCAGCACGTTCTAATAAATATGAAGAACAACTACGTCAATGCTCCTCTGCTTCAGAACAAACTGAAGATATTCACACCTTGCTTGCAGACAAAAGCACAGCAGAAGCTCAGGCACTCATTAGCACCATGCTAATGGACGAAATCGCCCAAATCCTACGTATTCCTACTGAAAAATTGGATACTACTTCCTCTATTTTTGATCTAGGTATGGATTCATTAATGGGCATGGAACTCGTACTGGCAATAGAAGAACGTTTTAACGTTAAGCTACCAGTGATGGCACTTACCGAAGGGGCAAATATCAAACGAATCGCTGAGCGAATTAGCGAACAGCTTATTGGTAATGACATTGAAGAAAATAATAAGACTGATAACATCAATCTTGTTGCTTCACAGCACGGACAAACGTTATCAGAAAAAGATGCGAAAAAACTATCAGCTGCTGTTGAAAACAACAAACAATAATAGTTCACAAGGACTGAAATAAAGTAGATAATTTATCTACCTTATTTCAGTCCTTTAGGCTTAACATAATACTCAGCCTCATCACGTAAATAAGA
>DRMA01000247.1 GCA_011375245.1 Thiothrix sp.
AAGTTTGTTGAATCTTGATCACCAAGATTATTCAAGTAGTTTCGGGTAACATCAGTTACAGTGGTTGATAGAAGGGATGCTTGAGTCTCTGATATGGATACTGTGTTATTCATTAGTAATGTTTCCTTTACTTCATTATTGGGGGGATGCAAGCGCTTGATCTAAAAGTTGCACTTGTTTTTCTGGTTTATCCGTTTCAAAAATCGACCGTTTAACTACTGGGGAAATAGACAATTTGTCTAGATACCAGCCGATATGCTTCCTTGCAATACGCACTCCAGTTTTTATACCGAAGAAACGATGAATTGCGTTAATATGATCAATAATGATCATCTGTTTTTCTGTTAGTGACTGTTTAGTGAGTATTTTCCCATGATTCAGTATCTCATTAAATTGCCGAAATATCCATGGCTGTCCTTGTGCCGCGCGACCAATCATCAGTCCATCTGCTTTTGTATACTCCAAAACAAACTTTAGGTTTTCAATCGTATTAAGATCACCATTAGCAATAATAGGCATATCAATCGCCTGTTTTACCTGTCGTATGGTTTCATATTCTGCATGACCTCGATAAGCATCTTGCCGTGTACGACCGTGTATTGTTAATGCTGATATGTTGTTTTTTTGTGCTATTTCAGCAATTTGTAATACATTTCTATGTTTATGTGCCCATCCTGTGCGTATTTTCAAGGTAACGGGTATATCAACAGCATGGGTAACGGCTTTTAATATAGCAGCAACACGTTTAGGTTCTTGCATTAAGGCTGAACCTGCATTTTTATGGCATACTTTTTTAGCAGGACACCCCATATTAATATCAATAATTTGCGCACCTTTTTTCATGCTAAAGCAAGCCGCTTTTGCCATTAATTGCGGTTCTGTTCCTGCAATTTGTACGCTACGGGGTTCTGCTTCATCAACTTGTGGTAATCGGCTGACCGATTTTTTTGAATGCCATAGATTAATATCAGATGTTAGCATTTCTGAGGTAGCAAGACCTGCACCATAGTGCCTACATAAGCGCCTAAAGGGAGGATCCGTAATACCTGCCATGGGTGCAAGTAAGATATTGCTGCTTAATGTGTAAGAACCTATTGCTAACATATATACTTATTAATCATTATGATGATGAAGAGTAGTTTATAAAAAACGGAACTTGAAGCGAACGGCTTCTTCTCCAGGGTCTTCAATTTTTAATTTAAAGGTAATGGTTTCCTTGCTTTTAAATAATTTGTCTTTACGCTTTTTTAAATAACTTTCAGGTCGAAAGCGTCGTAAGGCAACCGTCTCACCTTTTTTATTTAAGAAAGATACTTCAACTAAAGGCAGTGGTTGAATATAGTCTGCTTTATTTTTTAATGAAGCTGAAATAATTAATGCATTTGTTTGATTCGGATGAGCATAGACATTTCGGCTAATAATACTAATGTTTTTGGGGTCACGCTGTGGTGTTATTTCACAATGGGTTATGTCACAAAACGTGCGTGTTATACCTGCTGTTAAGGGTTGGTGTGCGAGCCAGTTACGGTATGAGTGCATGGCCTGCATGAGTAATAATAAAGTCAATAATAGGCTGACGAAAAATACATATTTTGGAAATTTATCTTTTTCTAATACATCGTTTCCTTGCTGTTGCTTTTTCTTCAGAATGATAGAGTCTTTGGATGTTCTAATATCATTCGGTAATGTACTACTTAATGAGTTCATTGCATCAAAGGTATAATCACACTCACCGCAACGTAGTTGACCCTGAGCGGTAGTAACTTCCTTCATACTAACGCGAAATATCGCTTGGCAATTTGAGCATTGTGTATACATAATTGAGTTGTTGTACGTTTTATAACGTGTTTCGTTGACGAAACCTTATGCAGTATGGCTGTTTTTGCAGCTTTTTAGATACAGTAAATAAGTATTTCGACAAGCGTTGAAGACTGAATTTAAAAATAGAGCGTTGTAGCAAAAAAAAATGGTGTGTTTTATTTCATTGCCTTCGCTTACTATTCTATCAAATCAAATGGTTATATCTCTTCCATTAGTCTGCTTTTCACCACACTTTGAGCTACAAATGACCATATAAACCAAAATTATGACATTTGAATTTATTTTATTGTTAATGATCTATGTTTTTTTAATAGACTATGCCAGCAAGTCAATGTGATAGAGCAGGATGCGAAATCATGAGCGTGTTATCTATTTCTTTCTCATACCCGTTATTCTCAACCATTCATCACGATGATCGCAGTTAATATTACTGAAAAAGGGACTATAAGCATCAACAATAGATTGCTGTTGTGTTGTTAATATGCCTGAAAGAACAATAATTCCTTGTGGTTTAATAAAAGCAGCTAAGGTAGGTGCAAGCTTGCATAGTGGAGCAGAAAGGATATTTGCTAATACACCATCAACCTTTTGTAAGGGAGGAATATTAAGGTGTGATGGTAAACAAACTGCTATTTTTTGTTCATCAATATGGTTTGTTTTCCTATTTTCTTCAGTGGCTATGAGTGCTTGTTCGTCAATATCAGTAGCAATAACATGCTTAGCACCTAATTTAATCGCTGCAATGGCAAGAACACCTGAACCGCAGCCATAATCAATCAGCGTTAGGTTTTTAGGAGGGTGTTGATCCAGCCATTCAAGACATAAGGCGGTTGTTGGATGAGTTCCTGTACCAAAAGCGAGTCCAGGATCAAGTAATACTTGTACGCTATTGTCGTTAGGGCGCTCATAATGGGTTGGATAGATCCATAACTGTTCGCCAAATTTCATGGGATGGTAATCATCCATCCATGCCCGTTCCCATTGTTGATCTTGTAGGGGAGTGATGATGATCTTTTGTGTATTGGGAAAGGTTGTTTTGAGCGTTTGAGGAAGGGTTGCTAGATCGTATTTGTCGTCATATAACGCAGTGATATTAACATTATCCCATAACGGTGTTTCGCCTGGAAGGGGTTCAAGAATAGGGTCGTCCTTTGCATCTTGATAGGTCACTGAGAGTGCGCCAAATGTCTCAAAGAAGAGGCTGATGGCTTCTGCTTCTAAGCGTGTACTAAGACAGTTTACTTGTTGCCAATTCATGATTTTTTTAGCATTTTTTCAAGATGGTGGATATTAGACCCACCTTGTTTAAAAGCAGGGTCATCAAGGATTCTAAGATGTAATGGAATATTTGTTTTTATGCCTTCAATAATCATTTCAGTTAATGCGCCACGCATTCTTGCTAGTGCTGTTTCTCTATCTTCACCATGAGTGATAAGCTTGCCTATCATTGAGTCATAATAAGGTGGCACACTGTAATCGCCATAAAGATGGGAATCAACACGAACGCCTAATCCACCTGGGGCGTGATAGCGTGTGACTTTACCTGGAGAGGGCAAAAAGTTCTGTGAGTCTTCTGCATTGATACGACATTCGATGGCATGTCCACGTGGCTTAAGATTACTGGGTACGGTTAGCTTTTCTCCTGCGGCAACCATGATTTGTTGTTTTACTAAATCAACACCCGTAATTTCTTCGGTAACCGTGTGTTCAACTTGTAGGCGAGTGTTCATTTCAATGAAGTAAAATTCTTCATCTTCGTATAAAAATTCAAACGTACCTGCACCATGATAATCTATTTTTTTGCACGCTTCTGCTAAGCGCTTGCCCATTGTCTCGCGTTGTTTTTCGGTGATACCAGGGGCTGGAGCTTCTTCAACGACTTTTTGGTGACGGCGTTGCATCGAACAGTCTCGTTCACAAAGATGAATGGCATTGCCATGTTTGTCTGCTAATACTTGAAATTCAATATGACGGGGTTTTTGCAGAAATTTTTCCATGTACAGCACATCATTGCCAAACGCTGTTTTTGCTTCTGTTTTGGTGAGTTGAATGGATTCAATGAGGTCTTCTTCACGGAAAATGGTGCGCATCCCTCGTCCACCACCACCACTGGTAGCTTTGACAATAATGGGGTAGCCAATTTCATTGGCCATTTTTTTACAATCGTCATCACTTTCTGGGATACCGCCATCTGAGCCAGGAACACAAGGTACATTGGAGGCAAGCATGGCTGCTTTTGCAGAAATTTTATCACCCATCATGCGAATTGTTTCTGCTTTAGGACCAATGAAAATAAAACCACTGGTTACAACACGCTCAGCAAAATCAGCATTTTCAGAGAGAAAACCATAGCCAGGATGGATGGCATCAGCATCAGTGACTTCAGCTGCACTGATAATAGCAGGGACGTTGAGGTAACTATCTGCTGATGATGGGGGGCCGATACAAACGGATTCATCGGCAAGACGTACATGTTTTAGGTCACGATCAGCAGTAGAATGGATAGCAACGGTTTTAATACCCATTTCTCGACAAGCACGTAAAATGCGCAGTGCAATTTCACCACGGTTTGCGATCAGAATTTTTTTAATCATGGTAATTTTCATCCAAGCATCATCTAAGCTTTATGCAAACAAAAGCAATAAGTAGAAATAATTATTCGATAACAATTAGGGGTTGGCCAAACTCAATGGGCTGCTCATTGTCAACGAGTATCGCTTTTACTGTACCTGCTTTGTCTGCTTCTATTTGGTTGAGCATTTTCATTGCTTCAATAATACATAAGGTGTCACCAACAGCAACAGTATTACCAATCTCAATAAACGAAGGACTACTGGGTGATGGGGAACGGTAAAATGTGCCAACCATGGGTGAGGTAATAAGATGACCATTGGGTACATCACTACCTTCATTTGTGTCAGCAATAATAGGTGATGCTGATACTTCTACAGGGGCAGCAGCAATAGGGGCTGATGGAGTGACCATTGGTGTAGATACTGTTGCTGAGACAGGAAAAGCAGTACTTTTAGATATGCGTATGGATTCTTCCCCTTCTGATATTTCTAATTCAGCAATATCACTGCTTTCAACGAGTCCAACGAGTTCTTTTATTTTATTTACGTCCATTGTTTACTACCTATTCGGTTGTGTGAGCCTTGTGATGGCTGCTTGTAGTGCGAGTTCATAACCTTGTTCTCCTAGTCCTAGTATGACTCCTTCTGCTATATCTGAAAAGAAAGAATGGTGACGAAATACTTCACGCTTATGGACGTTGGACAAATGAATCTCAATAAAGGGTATTTTTACACCAAGTAAGGCATCACGAAGTGCAATGCTGGTATGAGTAAATGCACCTGGGTTAAAAAGGATGAATTGTATCTGATCATTTTGTGCTGAGTGAATAGAATTAATCAGTTTATACTCAGCATTGCTTTGGTAACAGAGTAATTGGTGACCTTGCTGCTGTGCTTGTTGTTGTAAGCGCTCTTCTATGTTACCAAGAGTGCTGTTGCCATAGTGTCCAGGTTCACGTTTTCCCAACAAATTGAGGTTAGGACCATTAAGAAGAAGAATATCAGCCATAATGTTAGAAGTACTCGTTGGGTTTGTTGTTATAGATAATATTGTGGATAAACTGAGACAGGAAGTGTTGGAGGTTTAAAATATTAAACAATACACACAAAACAGTCCTATAGCGGCAATGTATCCATTGTGCAATGGGTATTGTTTTAGTCTCGGGGCAAATCCTGCGGGGTGGATTCTACACAGGTATAGGTTGGAGCGCTAGATGTGTTGAGAAGATGTATGAAAGGTCTTTCTGTTACATCCTGCTTAAAAGCAGGATGTTTTTCCATTTTGTTACTTAGTTACTTGTTACTTAATGCCTAATGCTTTTAGTGTCGCATCATTCATGCCACTAGGTAGATTGTTTGCTTTTTGGAAAGCACTCAATGCAGAACTCGTACGAGATCCCATCACACCATCTGTTGCGCCAGGATTGTAGCCTTTTGCACTGAGTGCGCTTTGTAAGCGTTTGACCATTGAGCTACTTGCATTCTTTTTATTCGGTATCGTTGGAATGTGTTGACGAGGCTGGTAAGTCATACGAGGACGAGGCGCTGGTTTAGGTGCAGGGCGTGGGCGTGCTACCGCAGTAACAGGTTTTGGTGCTGGCTTGACAACCGCTTCAACTTTAGGGGCATTACAACCACGACAATGAGCATCTGTTTTTGTTTCTGGTGCTGTTTGAGTTTGTTGTGAGCTTCCAGCTATTTGTTGTGAGCTTCCCGCGACTTGTGAGCCTCCACCTTCACCAGCAACTTGTTGTTGGCTACATGCTGTGAGACTAGCAAGTAATACGCTTGCTGTTAAAAGGTGAATATATTTTTTCATGGATATGGACCTAATTGTTTATAATAATCGAGGTTCAGTGCTTAGTGGTTCGTCCTGAACTAGCTATTTAGGTAAACCCCATTCACCTAATCTATTATCATTTCCATTAATGGTGATGAGGTTTTTATTTGCTTTTATTCATTTTGTAAAAATGCTTAAAAAACAAGTTATTAAGCTTACTATTTCTTTTTCGGTTTCATGCAAAAATCGCATGGGATGTTTATCGTTGTTATGGATAAACAGAACCGTTAAGTGCATGAATGAAAGCCCTAACCTAATTTTTGAGGCGCTATTATATTTTTCATGTTGTGTTTTTGCAACATGTTATTTCACTGTCGTTATAAATTGCTCAAATGTAAGCTTAATAGCTGGTTAGTAAACGATAATCTTGGTAAATATTAATGAAACTTCGTGTAGAGCAATTGGGACAACACTTACAGCAACAATCATTACAGCCTGTTTATTTGTTATCAGGTGATGAACCATTACAAATAATGGAAGCTGTTGATAGTATCCTGTTAAAAGCAAAAGAAAACGGTTATTTAGAACGTGATATTTTAACGTTTGATACGCATGCTAATTGGTCATTGTTATCTTCTGCTGCAGTTGAACAGTCTTTATTTGCGCAAAAAACCATTGTTGATGTGCGGCTGAATACAAAAGCAGGGAATAAAGGCAGCCTTGCAATTCGTGAGTATATGGCGCATTTACCCAGCGATAAGATTCTTATTATCCAAACAAAACGTTTAGATAAAAGTGCAATGAAGAGCGTTTGGGTAAAGGCGATTGATAAGCAAGGCGTGGTGATTCAGATTTGGGACATGTCTGCACCACAAACGCTGGCATGGGTAGCAAAACGTATGCGGCATAGCGGTTTACAACCCACGCAAGAAGCTATTCGCTTGCTGACGGAACGTATTGAAGGTAATTTATTGGCGGCTGATCAGGAGATTCGCAAACTCTCGTTATTGTTCAACCAACAACGTATTGATGTCGAAGAAGTATTACAAGCTGTTGCTGATAGTTCACGTTTTTCGGTATTTGATTTATCAGGTGCGATCTTAACCTCAGATGTGCGGCGTATTCAACATATATTAATGATTTTGCGTGAAGAAGGCACAGCCTTACCCTTAATTTTATGGTCGTTATCTACCTTATCACGCCAGTTGTATGATGCCTGTTTTAAAGTCAGTATGGGGCAACCCCCTATACAAGCAATGGGATATATGGCATATGATAAAAAAGCACCTTTTCAAGCAGCGATGAGACGCTTACAGAATGCTGATTGGTCGGTTATTCTGGCGAAAAATTTTCTGATTGATCGTATGTCAAAAGGTCATGAATCCGTACAAGTGAAGGATGAAAGTAGAGTATGGGATGAGATTGTTGATTTTTCCTTGCTATTAGCATCGGAAGAATCAGTAGGCAAACAAAGCAGAGAAATAAAATGAGTATAAATGTAGCAAAATATATTAAACGGATTAGCGTAACAGCAAAAAGTGCGGCTGTTGAGTTAGCGACTGCAACCACAGAGCAGAAAAATAATGCATTACATGCCATTGCTGATGCATTGATGGCACGTCAACAATGGTTACAGCAAGAAAATGACAAAGATTTACATATAGGTAAAACTAAAGGGCTTGATGCTGCCATGCTGGATCGGTTGATGTTAAATGTCGAGCGTATTACTGCAATGGCAGAGGGCTTGCGTCAGGTGGCAACGTTGGCTGAGCCTATTGGTGGCATTACGGATATGGAGTATCGTCCTAATGGTCTGCAAATTGGGCGTATGCGTGTACCGTTAGGGGTGATTGGCATTATTTATGAGTCACGCCCAAATGTAACCGCTGATGCTGCGGCACTCTGTTTGAAATCAGGCAATGCAACCATTTTACGCGGTGGTTCGGAGGCGATTCACTCTAATCAGGCAATTGCAGATTGTATACAAGCAGGTTTAGAGCAAGTGGGACTCTCTAAAACTTGTGTGCAAGTTATTAAAACTACTGATCGAGCAGCAGTGGGCGAGTTATTACGGGCAAAAGATACCGTTGATGTGATTATTCCACGGGGGGGTAAAGGGCTTATTCAGCGGGTAAGTGATGAATCGTTGATTCCTGTGATTAAGCATCTTGATGGTATTTGTCATGTGTATGTTGACGAAACGGCTGATTTGGATAAAGCAGTGAAGGTGGCATTGAACGCAAAAACACATCGTTATGGGGTTTGTAATGCGATGGAGACGCTGTTGGTTGCTGAGGGCATAGCAAATGATTTTTTGCCTGTTATTGCTGATAAGTTGATGGCAAAAGAGGTTGAATTACGTGGTTGTGCGAAAACCACTGCTATTCTTACTGGTTTGACTGATTGTAAGCTTGCAACTGAAGCGGATTGGGCAGA
>DRMA01000248.1 GCA_011375245.1 Thiothrix sp.
GACACAAAGAACTACTTTTATGGTCAGCGCAACTCCATGAACTCGGACTCAATATCAGTCATAGTCGTTACCATAAACATGGTGCATATATCTTAAAATATGCTGACTTACCTGGATTTTCTCAAAAAGAACAAGCATGGCTATCAGTATTGGTGGCAACTCATCGCCGTAAAATAGATGCAGAATATTTCAATGCATTACCCAAGACTCAACAGAAATTTGTTAAAAAACTTGCTGCATTACTACGTTTATCAGTATTGTTGCATCGCTCACGCATAGCCGAATCTATTTTGCCTAAAATAGCAACGGATGACAAAACAGTGGTGCTATATTGCAAGAAAATACCAACCAATCCAATGCTAGTTGCAGATCTTAAAAGAGAAAACCAATGGCTTGAGGCAATTGATTTTACGATTAAGCTTCACTAAAAAACTCTCGTAAATCATATGGCTTACTGAGTTAAATAACGAACACGGAAGTAAAACATAACATGTCAACACCCCCTGATCTAACCCAACAACCTGATCCTGTTTCCTTTGGGGAAGCGCTGATCTATTGGCTCAAACTTGGCTTTATCAGCTTTGGCGGTCCCGCAGGTCAAATAAGCATGATGCACCAAGAACTCGTGGAAAAACGCCGCTGGATTTCTGAGCATCGTTTTTTACATGCACTCAATTACACCATGGTCTTACCTGGCCCTGAAGCGCAACAATTGGCAACTTATATTGGTTGGCTCATGCATGGCGTATGGGGTGGAATTGCTGCTGGATTTCTTTTTGTTCTTCCTTCATTGTTTATTCTTAGTGGGTTAACATGGGTTTATCTCGCTTATGGAAATATTCCTGCTGTTGAAGGCGTTTTATACGGTATAAAACCTGCGGTGACAGCAATTGTTGTTTTTGCCGCTTACCGTATTGGCTCTAGAGCCTTGCCAAATAATGTATTGCGAGCAATTGCTGTATTAGCCTTTATTGCTATTTTTGCACTGCATATCCCTTTTCCTTATATCGTCCTTATGGCTGGCATTATTGGCTATGTAGGTGCAAAATTCCTACCCGAAATGTTTACAGCGGGTGCTGGTCATGACGCTTCAAAAAAAGTCTATGGTCGTGCCATTATTGATGACAATACCCCTGCTCCTGCCCATGCACGTTTTAAATGGAGTCGCTTTACAATGTTCCTTATTGTCGGACTTGCGATTGGTGGCAGCGTAATGATGATACTAACCCTAAACTATGGCTGGGAAGGCACACTGACACAAATGAGTGTTTTCTTTACCAAAGCAGCATTAGTAACTTTTGGTGGTGCTTATGCGGTTTTGCCCTATGTTTATCAAGGAGGTGTTGAACAATACCAATGGTTAAATGGCACACAAATGATTGATGGTTTAGCATTAGGTGAAACAACACCAGGCCCGCTTATTATGGTCGTGGCTTTTGTTGGTTTTGTCGGTGGTTGGACGAAAGAAGTCTTTGGCTCTGACATGCTGCTCTTAGCAGGCTTTATGGGTGCATGTGTTGCAACCTTGTTCACCTTTCTACCTTCTTTCTTATTTATTTTTCTAGGTGGCCCTGCGATTGAAGCAACTCGCAATGATCTAAAATTTACTGCTCCCTTAACGGGTATCACTGCTGCAGTAGTCGGAGTGATTTTGAATTTAGCTGTCTTTTTTGCTTACCATGTACTATGGCCAAAAGGCTTTGAGGCAACCTTTGAATGGTTTGCAGTACTGATTGGTATTGCCGCGTTTGTGGCATTATTTAAATATAAAGTAGGAATTGTACCAGTGATTGCTGTATCTGCCGCGATTGGCTTGGGGTATTCGCTGATATAGTTTTTCAGCTATAAATGTTCAGATAATGTCGTTCACCTTCTTTTGTTCCAGTCAATCATCCAGTCAGTCATGTGGATTATTTTTAAATCAGCAAGAACTCGCTGTGCTCAAACATGCTTCTGATTAAAAAATAACATACATGACTGGCTTCTCGTTTTTATACGCAATTATCTGACTCTCTTATAGATAATTTCTCAGTAAGGATACTTTTTAGTAAACCCAAACACCTGATCTGATAAAATACCTGTATAAATAAGCTTGCAGTTCACAGTAACATCAACATGGGTAAAAGCAATGCATACATATAAAAGCGGTGAAAAATCACTCGACAGCGAATACCACACACTTTTTATTGAAGAAAAAAAAGAACAACGCGAACTCATTGATTGGGAACAAAAACTTTACAAAATAATCCCAAAATATAAACAGTATAGTGTATATATTGATAGCTTTCATGAGACAAAAAAAGGATTACATTCGGTTTTTAATGAATTACGCAAAGCCGATGATAAAGACACACTCGAACTTCGCATTAGTTCAGGCGGAGGTTCAGTATTAGAAGGTCAGCAGTTTTTTAATATTATCATCGAGAAATTTCGTGAACGTACCACCACTTATTTAGATAATCATGGCTATAGCATGGGAGCATTACTGTTTTGTATGTCTCGCAAGCGGGTCATCTACCCCTACTCTGATATTATGTTTCATGACTATTCACAAGGGGTTTATGGCAAAGGTGGTAATGTACAGAGCAAAGTCAAACATTCGGCACAATCACTAAAGAGCTTTTTTCACGATTTAATTGTTGATCGAAATTTTCTTTCCGAGGAAGAATTTCAACACATGCTACTAGGTCATGACTTTTGGATGGATGCCGAAGAAATGTGCAAGCGAGGTATTGCTACTCATGTGATTGTTGGTGGACAACAAGTAATCGCTAAAGAATATCTAAAACAACTTAAGAAAGAAAAGAAGGCGCAGAAAAAAACAACTAAAAAACAGAAAAAAAATGCACCACAAACGAGCAAGGATAAAGCAGCAGAAGTAGAGGAAGAACCTAAAAAAGGCAAGAAAAGCAAAAAAGCGACAAAAAAGAAAAAAGATAGGAAAAAAAAAGACTGACGTAAACGGCTATTTGTAGCCTTGATGCAGCTTGCGGAATCAAGGAGATCACCTAAATTCCGCAAGTTACATCTCAACTACGATAACAAATATCGACCGTCTAACCATTTCGTTGACGACACAAACTATCCACCTGCTTCAACAACGTTGGTAAACGAAAATCCCCTGCCATTGCCACAACAAAACGCTTAGCATCAACCAATTCAATACCTACCGAAGTGACATAAAGTGGCTTACGGCTTTCACCACGCAATACCTGCGTATCAACAGGACTATCACGAAAAGCCGATTTAGCAACTCCCACCACCGCAACCTGTCCCCCTAAAGCATCATATAAATACTGACCTAAGCCTGCATTTTTCTGCTTATCCAAATAAACAAAACCATCAACAACAATACAATCTAACGGTCTATCTATTTGCTCAATTAATGCTAACAAACATGGTAATTCACGTTGATAAAACTGACCAGAGACATAGGGTTTTACTGTTGCTATCTCAACGGTTAGCGTTTGTTGAGCGGCAACATCTCCCCAATCATTAAACAATACACCAGCAGCCGTCGCTCCACTATCATGGTAATGTACATCCGTTGCTAATATCATAAAAAACCTATTCCGTTACCGCTCCACTAGCAGGACGCTTAGCAAGATAATCTGATGCTTGTGCATAAGCAAGCACACTCATAATAGGAAATAAGCTGGCAAACGCAATTAAACCAAAACCATCCAATAATGCACTACGCCCTGGAACTGTTTCAGCCAAGCCTAAACCCAATGCTGCTACTAAGGGTACCGTCACAGTTGATGTGGTTACGCCCCCCGAATCATACGCTAAAGCAATAATCATTTTAGGTGCAACCAATGTTTGTAAAACAACAATCATATAGCCTGCCATAATAAAATAGTGCAAGGGATAGCCTGTAATAATACGCCATGCCCCCAATGCAATTCCAATCGCAACACCAAAAGCAACGGCAAGACGTAAGCCCCAAATACCAATTGCACCATCAGAGACTTCTGAGGCTTTCATCGCTACTGCAAGCAATGAAGGTTCAGCAATAGTAGTACTAAAACCAATCGCAAAAGCAAAAATAATCACCCAATAATAAGCCGTCCAATCAATATCATCAGGCAATACTGTTAAACCTTGATAAATAAATTCAGGATTCGTTAATTGCTCTGCCATCATACGCCCCAAAGGGAATAAGGCTTGCTCTAATCCTTGTAAGAAAAAGGTTAGCCCAATTAAAACATAGCCGAAACCAATCAACACTTTACGCAAATTAGGAATGGGTTTTCTAACCACCAAAAACTGAAAACCAA
>DRMA01000249.1 GCA_011375245.1 Thiothrix sp.
TTGGAGTATGCAATAAAAGCACAAGAGCAAGGTGCGATTGCAGTTATATGGGAGTCAGAAAATAATCATCATACTGTGAACCTTGCTAAAAAATTGTCGATACCTGTAATAGAGATTCATCAGTTATCAAAACAGCTAGGTGCAATAGCCAAGAATTTTTATGGTAACTTAGGTGATGCTAGAGGACTTCAGTCTAACTATGGTTTGAAGTTGGTTGGAATAACGGGAACGGATGGAAAAACAACCGTGAGCCATTTTTTTGCTCAGGCAATGAATGCTTTAGCAAAGAAAACAGCAGTGGTAGGAACACTTGGTACAGGTATGCCTGATAAGCTAAAACCATCAACGCATACAACACCCGATGTTTTAACGGTACATAAGACATTGCATGACATAGCAAAGGAAGGTATTGACTACGTTGCAATGGAAGTTTCATCGCATGCTTTAGACCAAGAGCGTGTGAATGGTGTCGCCTTTGATGTGGCTATATTAACAAACTTAATGCGTGATCACTTAGATTATCACGGCACGATTGAAGCCTATGGGGCTGCTAAGACGAAGCTGTTTTTGCGCCCAGAGCTAAAAACAGCTGTTTTAAATAAGGATGATAGTTTTAGTCAGAAAATAGAGCGTGAATTAGTAGTAAATAATAAGCAGTTAAAAACAATTGTTTACCGTGTTTCGCAAGAGCGAACGGCTAATAGTAATGAGTTAGTTGCTTATGATGCTCGTTTTACACTCAATGGAATTGAAGCACAGGTTTCATTTGCTAATCAAGATGCCGTGATTAAAGCACCTGTTTTAGGCAAGTTTAACCTCAGTAATTTATTAGCAACACTGGCGGCAATGTTAGCCTTGGGTGTTCCTTTCCCTGATGCGGTGGCGAGTTTATCAAAGGTAAGCACTGTTCCAGGACGTATGGAACGAGTCAATGCAGATGGATTTTTGGTTGTTGTCGATTATGCACATACGCCAGGTGCTTTGGAATCAGTATTAAGTGCGCTGCGTGGGCATACAGAGCAACGTGTGATTTGTGTGTTTGGCTGTGGCGGTGATCGTGATCGTGGTAAACGTCCACTGATGGCAAAAATTGCAGAAAAGGCAGCGGATGTGGTGATTGTGACAGATGATAATCCTCGCACTGAAAACCCAGAGTCAATTATGGCAGAAATTGTGGCTGGTTTTCATCAGACGGATCAAGTCATCATTGAACATGATAGAGCAAAAGCAATTCGACTTGCGCTACAGCAAGCTGAAAAAGGTGATGTTGTGTTGATAGCAGGAAAAGGTCACGAACAGGTGCAGATATTGGCGGATACAACAGAAGCCTTTGACGATCGTCAGCAAGCAGCTCAAGCCTTGCAGGAGTTAGCGGCATGACGTGGTTGAAACTATCTGACATTGCGAAGATGACATCAGGTGTACTGCATGGAGAAGATTGTTTTGTAAATTCGGTTTCTACAGACTCGCGAACCGTAGAAATAGATCAGCTATTTATCGCTTTAGCAGGAGAGCGTTTTGATGCGCACGATTTCGTGCCAGATATTGTAGATAAAGCAGCCGCTGCATTTGTGCATAAAAAAATAGACTGCGACTTACCTCAAGTAGTGGTCGACGATACGCTACAGGCGCTTGGCATGTTTGCCAAAGAATGGCGTAAGACATTTATTAAGCCCGTAATTGGCTTAACAGGTAGTAACGGTAAAACCACAGTTAAGGAGATGTTGGCTGCCATTCTTGCTTGCAAAGGTGAGGTAATGGCAACGTTTGGTAATCTTAATAATGATATTGGCTTGCCTTTAACCCTATTAAGATTACGTGATCACCACGACTATGCCGTCATAGAAATGGGTGCCAATCATTTTGGTGAAATTAATTATCTCAGTGATATTACACAGCCAGATATAGCTATTTTAAATAATGCAGGTGCAGCACATCTAGAAGGTTTTGGTGATATTAAAGGTGTTTCCCGTGCTAAGGCAGAGATTTTTAATGGTCTGTCTACAGATGGAGTAGCAGTCATTAATCTTGATGATAAATATGCTGACTATTGGCTCTCTTGTAATAAAAATAGAAAAATCGTTAGCTTTGGCTTTGATAATAAAGCAGATGTTAAAGGTAAGGTTACTCATGAAGGCTTGTTGATTGAGACATCAGGAGAGCCGATGTTAGTAAAGCTAGCGTTGCAAGGACAACATAATGCTATGAATGCACTGGCTGCAAGTGCGGCAGCTATTTCAGTTGGCGTAAGCTTAAATGAAATTAAACAAGGCTTGGAAGGTTTGCAGGCAGTAAAAGGTCGCTTAGCTCCTTTGGATGGCATAAATGGCATACAAATAATTGACGATACTTACAATGCAAACCCTGACTCTGCACGGGTAGCTATTGATGTATTAGCAGAAAAAGAAAAAGGTAAACGAGTACTAGTATTAGGTGATATGGGCGAATTGGGCGATAACGTAGAACAGTTGCATGCAGATATGGGTCTGTATGCTAAATCTCAAGGAGTAGATGCGCTCTACTGTTTGGGTAATTACAGTCAGCAAGCCTGTCATAAATTTGGTGAACAATCATATAGCTTTGAGGAATTAGATCCTTTATTAAAGCAATTAAAACAGGAAATAGAGAAAGGCATGACAGTGCTAGTAAAAGGTTCGAGATCAATGAAAATGGAGCGTGTCGTTGATGCGCTAATAAGTGAAGAGTTTGCTAGTACAGAGGTAGCTAAATGTTAGTTGCACTGTTTGAGCTGTTATCAGAAAACTATAGTTTTTTTAATGTTTTTCAATATCTTACTTTGCGAGCTATATTGGGGGCTTTGACCGCGTTAGGTATTTCAATGGTCTTTGGTCCTTTGATGATTCGCAAATTGACCAAATTGAAAATAGGGCAGAGTATTCGCGACGATGGACCACAAACTCATTTGGTGAAAGCAGGAACGCCAACAATGGGTGGGGCGCTGATTTTGCTATCAATTGCTATCTCAACATTATTATGGGGCGACTTAAGCAACCATTATGTCTGGCTTGTACTGTTTGTCACACTAGGCTCAGGCTTAGTTGGTGGGATAGATGATTATATTAAGTTGAAGTACAGCAATAGTAAGGGCTTATCTGCTAAATGGAAATATCTAAGCCTATCGCTTATTGCGTTTATTGCAGCAACAATCTTATTTGCAACGGCAAATAGTGCGGTAGAAACCACTTTTTATTTTCCTGTCTTTAAAGACTGGTTTTGGCAAATGGGCTGGTTATTTATCCCTTGGGCTTACCTAGTTATTGTCGGTAGTAGTAATGCGGTTAACTTAACAGATGGTTTAGATGGCTTAGCTATTATGCCAACAATTATGGTGGCAGCAGCATTGGGTATCTTTTCTTACCTCACGGGAAACATAAAATTTGCCAGTTATTTAGGTATTCCTTATGTGCATGATGTGGGCGAGATAGCGATTTTTTGCGGCACGATATTCGGTGCAGGTTTAGGCTTTTTATGGTTCAACACCTATCCAGCACAAGTCTTTATGGGTGATGTTGGAGCATTAGCATTAGGTGCTGCTTTAGGGGTGGTTGCTGTGGTGATTCGCCAAGAAATCGTCCTAGCGATTATGGGAGGTGTTTTCGTTATGGAGGCAGTTTCCGTTATTTTACAGGTTGCCTCTTTCAAAATGACAGGACGACGAATATTTAGAATGGCACCCATACATCATCATTTTGAATTGAAAGGTTGGGCAGAACCAAAAGTAATCGTACGTTTTTGGATTATAACCATTATTTTAGTATTGATAGGTTTAGCAACCTTGAAAGTACGCTAGCAGAGTTTAAGAGAGCAGATGACACAAATACAGCCAACAACTCAAGAAAAGACTATAACGTGGGATACGTTAGTGGTTGGCTTGGGTGTGACTGGTTTATCTGTGGCACGTTATCTATCTGAAAAAAA
>DRMA01000250.1 GCA_011375245.1 Thiothrix sp.
ACTATTGTTGTACGCATACCGATTGGGCAACAGGCAGAATAGGGCAGTATACCGCGTTGAGTTATGCGGGGATTGCTACCGCTTTAAACGAAGATATACCGCGCAAACCCAACCGCAGTTTGCGGCAGGTTAAACGGCGTTGTGTGCGTAATAGCGTTGAACGGCTGATTAAAGTCGGCTTGTTTGTCCGTCAATCGCTGTCAAAAAGACAAATCGGCGTAAATCAAAATCGACTTATCCTTGATCGTCCTTTTTGGTGTGAACTCTTGTTGACAGAGGATTCCACTACTAATCCAGATAGTCGCCAGATCGCAGGTTTAATGATGCAATTATTAAAAAATAAAGCGTTTAATAATAGCAGTTTAGCAAAATTTGCTACAAGCCATGCTACGAGTAGTTATCACCCAGTTAGCATATGTAACTCTAACTCTATAACTAACCCGCAAAACGCCGTTTTTCGCCTGTCGCTAACATGGCAACCTGATCGAAAATTAGTTGATTTATTTTTGCAAGCCAGCGGCTTTGCAGGAAAACAAATCGAAAAGGTCTGGTTTGGCAAATACGTGCAGTATTGGTCAGGACAGCCAGTGATGCGTACCCAGCAGGAATGGTCAGAACATTTTGCGAATCATATGCAAAATTATTTATTACGTCCTGGCTATTTTGAAGAAGTGAATGGCATTGTTAAAATAGCGCGTGACGGCACGCAATAATCACCTATTCTTGAAGACCCCCCGCAAAAATATTTTAACAAAATAATAAAGACGTTGTAGGGCGGATAAGGTACGCCATCCGCCGCATGGCTACGTAGCATAGTGGATGGCGTGCCTTATCTACCCTACGAAGTTATGCTCTATTTGTTAAAATAATTATGATCATCTACTTACTATCACCAATACCAGCGTTAATTAACCCACCGTCTTAGCCAATCGTACCCAAGTCATCAACCTCCTCCCGCTAGCCCAACAAATCCTCACCTTATTTTCTCGTTACCAAATTCTATTGGGTAAGGCAGTCGGTTATCTGACCCTCTATAGCAAAATTTACGTTTGTGTTCCTAAGCACTGTATGACTACGGGACAAATTATCATAATATCTTCCTCTGTATATGAATAATATTTTTAATATCCATCAATTCTATATCGTTGATCACTCGATCAGGTTGTATGGGTTTATCTTGGCAATATTTTTTATCTGGTGTTAGTAAGTTGTAAACCGATAAATGTAGTAATGCACCATTTTTTAATTGAAAATTTTCCTGTGCTAAACACTTGCCTGATGTTTCTTCACCAACTAAGGTCACTTTTGGATAATAATATTTTAATGCTCTAATAAAAACTTCAGCAGAACTTGCAGTAAAACGACTACTAAGAATAATGAGTCTTTTATTTTTTATTAGTCTACCTTTTAATGTTTGTAGATTGATAAGTGTATTGCCTTGCTTTAGATAGGTAATATTTTTGTCTTTTTTTAATAAAAACGATAACGTATCCGTTGTTGCATAAAGATCACCACCAGGATTATGTCTGAGATCAATAATAATGCTTGATGATTTTTTTGCCGCCATTAACGCTTTTTTTATTGCAGAGACATTTTGTTCCGTAAAGCGTCTAATGGTGATAACACCATATTGCTTTATTTTTTTATAATGGACGGTTTGATTATTTACTTGTGTTGCACGTATGTTATATGTTTTATGCGTGTTTCTTGTTTTAACAGTGATTTTTTGTCCTGAACGTAAGTAGCCAAGAAACTGGTATGACTTAAAATCATTATAATTAATAGTCTGTCCATTAATGGATTGAATATAAACAGGTTTTTTCATTCCTGCACGCAACAGAGGGGAATTGATCAAGGGTACAGCTAATACGTTATTAGCATCAATAAGTAAGTCTGCACCAATGTCTATACGATGTTTTTTACTACGTCGTTGAGCAAATTTAACCTGTTCTACTGGACGATAACGTGAGTATTTATCTAATGTTTTTAGGTAATGACGGAGGCTTGTAGCGTTTTTTGCTTGTTGATAAACATGGTCAAAACGCGGTTTTAGATAATGCTTATTGGAAATAATATAAGCAATTTGTCGTGTTGTCGTTATTGAAAAATTCTTATTAGATGCATTGTCAGCTTGACAGTACGGTGCAACTGATAAGGTAATAAGTGTGAGTATCATGCTTAGCCGCTGAGCAATTGTTATCGTTATCATAAGATGTTGTTGTTTTAATATTCTATTAGGGAAATCCCGAAAATCCCTTATGGTTGCCCTTTCTGATTGGGCAACCACAAGGGATACCCCTACGGGAAATTATTGATTCTCACTAACACGACGTAAGATTTTTATCTCGTTGCGTAATGCAATAACTTGCTTGTTGTAGTTTGCATTGTATTTTTTTTGTGTGACCGCTGTAGTTGCTGCTTTGGGTTTGCTTTTTTTCAGTCTGGCAATTGATGCATTTATTTTTTGAATTTTTGCTAGATTTTGTTGTTTTATGGCTTCTTGTTTTTTATTTGCTGAACGTTTATTTCTTATTGTTTGTTCTAAGGCTATATTTTCTTGTTGTAATTGAGAAACCTGTTGGTCAAGTCGTCTTTTTTCTGCCTTAGTGCTTTCAAGTTCCAATGATAAGTTTTCGTTAGTTGTTAATGCGAGTGTCAAATCTTTTCTACTTTGTTCTTCTTTCATTTTGGCGACTTTTAATTGATTGTCGAATTCACCAGAGGAGGTATTAGCCGCTGCTTGAAATAAATTTGCATCTTTTGCTTTTACGCCAGGCGCTGAACAAGAAGCTAAATAGAGTGAGAGGGGAATGAGGAGAAATATGCGTTGAATTGTCATTATGGAATCCTTATTACTATAATGTTCTTATGAAAAAAATAGCTTATTGTAGGGTTTGTGAGAGTTTTTTTGCAAAATGTATTAAATCGTTCTTGCATTGATTATGTGTAAGTATTTCTATTTTTGTGTGTTTTAAGAGTAACTGCCCGACTTCTTCATAAATAGGTTTGGTGTATTTAGTGACTAATGCTTCTTGTAAGTATAGTTTAATATCAGTAATTGGATACTTATTTAGTTTTATAACCGCATCACAGTAAGCGTGCTGATTATCCGTTTTTTGTTTATTAAAATCAGCGATGGCTTTTTTTCTATCAGCGATAAATTTTGTTCTTCCTGGGTCGGGAGGAAGTTTTTTATACTCTTTAATATTTTGTTCTGCTTTTTGGATACGTATATAGGTTTTAATACTTGAGCGAAAATTGCTTAAGGCATTGTCTAACAAGGTTTGAATAATTAATGAATTATTGCTGTTTGTTTGGCTATTTTTTTCGGTGTTATTTTCGACATCATTTTCAATATCTTTGGTTGAGTTTTGTTGAGTTTTGTTATTGTCAGTTGTTGCTGGTATTTGTGTTGTTGTTTTGCTGATTGGTGTTTTTGGTGGCGTTGTTATGGTTGTAGAGGGCGTTATTGGTGTCGTTGTGCTTGGCTTAATAAACATATAACTCGCAATGCCTAATGTAATAAGAGTCAATAGAGTGCCTCCTATAATAAGCGCTGTTTTTCTTGGTGGTTTTACTGGAAGGGTTGCTGGAGAAACTTGACCTTCTTCATCTTCGTCTTTTGTTTTTTCTTTTTCTCTTGGTTGAGGGGGGGGGATATCTTGTGTTGGCTGTGGTTTTTTTGCGGTGAAAATAACTGTTTCATCATCTGACTCATCATTTACTTGATTGCCCGCTTGATTTGCTTCAAGAAGTGCATTAGCAAAATCGGTGACTTCAGCATAACGATCTTCTTTGTTTTTTTGTAATACCTGATTTATAACGGGTTGGAACTGTTCAAATTCAGCATCTAATATTGGAATATCTGCATGGACATGTTCATAAGTGATCGCAACGGTTGTACTCCCTGAAAAAGGTTTTTTTCCTGTAAGCATTTCATAGAACATAATGCCTAAACTATAAATATCAGAGCGTTTGTCCAGTGTTTGTCCCTGAATTTGTTCAGGAGACATATAGTAGGGTGAGCCAATTAAATAGCCCATTTGTGTTAGATCGCCAACGGTGCCTTGTAATTTAGAAATGCCAAAATCCGTTAAAATAGCATCGCCATTGTTACGGAATAAGGTATTGGCAGGTTTAATATCACGATGAATATAGTTTTTATCGTGTGCATATTGAATAGCACTTGATAATTGTTTGATGATTGTTAAGGTTTCTGCAATAGGCAGCGCGGCTTTTTCCAATTTTTCTTTGAGGCTTTCTTTTTCAAGCAGTTCAATTGCCATATAGCATAGGTCATTTGAAACACCAATGTCGTAAATTTCGACAATATGTGGGTGTTTCAGTTGCGCCATGATTTGCCCTTCTTTAATAAAACTGTCTTTAAATGACTTATCGGTTATTAAATTGGCAGACATGACTTTTATTGCAGCATGACGAGGGAGTATTTTATGTTTAGCAAGATAGACTTCGGCCATTCCACCAGCGCCTATTTTTTCTTCTATGACATAGTTTGGTATTGAAATCATTGATAAATATAGATAATTTAGGCTAAGTTATGTCGCAATGATCTATAAGTTAGCCAGAGTGATAAGGTGAATATAATGTACTATTTTTGTATATTCCTTGTTGTTGTTTCACCATTATAGTTAATGGATAGCTGTAATGTATCACCTGTTGTTACTGCATTGCTTATCGTGGCTTTATATTGGTAAGTGATATTGGTTTGTATGCCCTGAAAAACATTGCTAATATCGCTGCTTTTAACATTAAAGAAACTTGCATTACTTTCTGTGGCAATGTTTTTTAACGTCGTGGTATCAGAGCCTGAGCCAAAACCGACGGTATAAACAGGGATGCTCTTGCTTTTGGCAAGTGTAATAACATCTTGTTCATTATTGCTAGAGCTACCATCAACACCATCAGTCATGGTAATAATAAATTTGCGGGTATTCGAGCGTGCACTAAT
>DRMA01000251.1 GCA_011375245.1 Thiothrix sp.
AACTCGCGTCTTCAGGATGCGGAGATTATGTAAGACATGCTCATACAGGTGCAACGATCAATGATGCTCTAAATTCTCAATCGATAGAAAGCACTTAGCAATTTATCTTTTGGAAGCTCGCCGCCTTTAGGGGCGAGTAGTTCACATATGAAAAATTCCATAAGCACTTATTGTTCTTGCCTATTTTTAGTGTTGAACATAAGCTTAATTCCGTTGTCTTGATAAATGAAGCTAATGATGGTGATAATAAAACGAGTAGTCTGTTTATGCTCCAGACTATTACGCTATTACTACCATTAGCTTCAACATATTTCAAGGGTTGCGATGGTCAGCTAGGACAGAATAAATGAACAAGAACATATAATAAAATAACAGCGTTTTTTACTTAAATTCACAAGGTGTCAGCAACGTGAACCATAGCATTGAGCAACCCCCGTTAAACACAGGGGATATTATTGTGAAGATTAAAGTTGTTGGTAAAAAGCAGTCCGATACAAAAAAAATAGCGTTGCCTGATTTAGCATGGGTTGAATTTGATCGTGCAGATTGTTATTGCCCGCTTGAAGCGGAGGATAACAATTTCCATGATTTGCAAGACAATGAACTTATTGAACTGACCTTAAACGATACCATTAAACTCTCTTTATCGGTTGCTTCGTTTCTGAGCCTGATTCCTAAGACCGTGAAAGAAGGCGTGTTAAATTTTGCGGACTGTATTTTACATTTGAATGATATAAGCAGTCAGGCGAATATCATTACTATCCACTCCGTTCGTTTTATCAAGACCACATTCAATACTAAAGATCATCAGCCACCGCCTTTATTATCGGTGGTGACAGCACTTGAGCAACAGTTTATAAAGCAAACAGGATTGTATCATTGTGCCAAACTTAATCGTGGCTTAGTACCTGTAAAGAAACCTTTGCTGACCTTACCAACAGATCGTCCCATTTTGCTGCTTATTCATGGTACAGCATCTAATACCGAGTATACTTTTCGTGATCTTTGGCAATCGGTTGAAAGCCATTTATGGCAAGACCTGCTAGAAGATGAATATGATGCTGAGCATGTGTATGGCTATGAACACCATACGCTGAGTAAAAGTCCACTCGAAAATGCCTTGGACTTGGTTAAACAATTACCTAAAGGCGCACGTTTGCACTTATTGACCCACTCGCGTGGTGGGTTGATTGGTGAATTATTAACACGCGGTCAATTGTTAAATAATGCTGCGCCTTTTACAGATGAGGAAGTCGCCTTATTCGGTGATCAGCGCGCAGTGGCAGAAGAACTAAGAAGTGAGTTGATTGATAAGAAAATTAAAATCGAACGCTTTGTGCGTATTGCTTGCCCTGTACGTGGAACAACCTTTGCTAATCAACGCTTAGATATTTATTTCTCTATTTTTCTTAATACGATTGGGATGATTCCCGCGTTAAAAAACGCACCCTTTTATCAATTTGTTAATAACCTCTTACATGTATTGGCGATTAGTAAAAGCAATAAAAAAGGGCAGATAGAACACTTACCTGGCCTTGCCTGTATGTTGCCAGAGTCAACCTTAATTCGTGTTTTAAATGGTAGTTCAGTATGCAGCGAAGCGGATTTGTCGATTATTGCGGGTGATATTGAGGGTGCAGGTGCGTTTAAGATCCTTGAGATTTTAACCACGCATTTTTTCTATTTAGAGCAGCATGATTTAATTGTTAATACCAGCTCAATGACAGGAGGTGTTAAACGCAAAAGTGGTGCTTATCATTTTTTTCATCAAGGACCACAGGTTAGCCATTTTCACTATTTTTCTAACCCTGTTTCAGTGCAGCATCTTGTACAAGGATTGGCATGGAAATCGGGAGATGGCCCTGAAGATTTTAAGCCTTTAGAGAAGCCTATTTCACATCAGCGTGGTCGTTTGAAACAGCCTGTTTTTGATGCTGAAAAGGCAACCGTATTTTTAATTCCAGGTCTCTTTGGCAGCCATTTGAAACAGGGTAATGAACGCATTTGGTTAGATTGGGATGCACTGGTACAAGGTGATTTGCATAAGTTAGGCTATTCGTCGCAGCTTGAAAATACCAGAGCTGATGATGGTTTGGTAATGGAGAAATACGAAAAGTTATGCCGTTTTCTTAGCGAACATTACAATGTGATTGCCTTCCCTTATGACTGGCGATTATCGCTGAGGCTAACAGCAAAGAAATTAGTCAAAAAACTTAATAAGCATATGCAGGAAACGCAAGATTATGCGCGTCCCGTTCATTTGATTGCTCATTCTACAGGGGGAATTATTGCACGGTTAGTGAGTGCTTATGATCCTGAATTATGGGAAAAAATGGTGGAAAGAAGCAGCCGTTTATTGATGTTGGGTACACCTCAGCATGGTTCTTTGGTTATTCCACGCATATTAATGGGACAAGATCGGCTGACTAAATTATTAACACTTTTGCAGTATAAAAAACCACAAAAGCCCCGTGATGAAGCAGATATTATCACGCTATTTCGCCAATTCCCTGGGCTATTGGAATTAATGCCTACGCGAGCAGCGGTCGATTTCTTTGATGTCAAAAGTTGGCAGAAACTCAAGGAAAAAGGCGCTGAAAATACCGCTGTACCCGATAGTAAACAGCTTGCTGATGCTAGAAATATTCTGGTAAAAGATATGGCTAACGCCGCCATTGATGAATCTCTATTTTTAGTACTGGGTTTTAGCCCTGAAACCCCTGAGCGTTATATTCCTACTGAAAATGGTGAGGGGGTCGGGTCATTTTCAACGACATTAAAAGGCGACGGTTTTTCGACATGGAAAGCCAGCACATTGCCGTATATTAAGACGTGGTATATGGACGCTTCGCATGGTGAAATGGCGAATGATGAGTCTGCTTTTCCTGCCCTGCGACAGATATTGGAAACAGGGACAACCACACAGTTACAAGAGAAACCTGAAGAGCTAGAACGTTCTATTGTGCAACAGCATTTACCCTTAGCACGAGGAATTGTTTTTCCTGATCGGCGTGAATTGTTGAATACAGCAATGTCAGTTGCCGTACAAGTGAATGAAAATGATGAGGCTTTTACCAAACTTGCTGTACAAGTCACGCATGGGGATTTATCGCATGCTTTATATCCTGTTTTAACAGGGCATTATGATGGTGAAGGTATTCAAGGTGCAGAAGCTGGCTTAGATGCCATGCTCGATTGTAATCTAAGTAATAGCTTTGAGTTAGGTTTGTACCCAGGACCCATTCGTACCTCAGATGTGTTTTTGCACGAAGGAAAAACCTTAAAAGGTGCAATTATTATTGGTCTTGGACGGGTTGGAACCTTGTCAGCTAATACACTAAAAAATTCAATTACTCATGGTTTGTTGGATTATGTGCGTACTTTGCGCGAACGAAAAATCAGACACAATGGTAGTTTGGGGATTTCCTTTTTATTGCTGGCGAGTAATGCGGGGGGAGTACCTGTAAGTGATGTTTTATTAGCGATTTTAAGAGGCGTATATGCAGCAAATACCGCTTTGGAATCGGATCTTTATGGCAAGGTTAGATTTACATCGCTTGAACTCGTGGAAAAATATCTCGATAAAGCAGCACAAGCTGCCTATGCCTTGAAAGATTTGGCGGAGGCTAATGAATTTAAAAAGAGCATTGTACTACGGCAGTTTATTAATAGTGGTCAGGATGGCAAAGAACGCATTACTAAGAATACCCGTAAAAGCCGTTGGCAAAATGTACAAATTATTAAATCTGCTGAGGGTGGGCTGTATTTTACCCAATTGACGCAACGAGCGCGTATTGAAGCAAATCTCGTCCCGACGCAACGCAAATTGATTGATCGCTTTATTAGTAGTTCAATTAATACGACAACGATGAACAGTGGTCTTTGCACCACGCTATTTGAGTTGATTGTGCCATTGGAATTGAAGTCACGCATTCAGAATGTGGATGTGCAACTAGTGCTTGATGAAGATACGGCGCGTTATCCGTGGGAATTATTACAAGCACGTAGTTTGTTAAAAGGCAAAGCAGAAAAACCCTTTGTAGTGCAATCAGGTTTAGTACGGCAATTGATTCAGGAGGATTATCGTCGCCAGCCGTCGCTGAGTGTACATGATTCCGTATTAGTGGTGGGTGATCCTGCTCTGGGTGAGCAAAGACGTTTATTTCCATCGTTAGCAGGGGCAAAGCGTGAGGCAAAAGCGGTTGCGTTACAGTTAGACAAGCAAGGTTATAAAACAACGCTAATGTTGAATAAAAAAGCTGATGAAATTGTGCAGGCTTTGTATGAAAAACCCTATCGTATTATTCATTTAGCAGGTCATGGTGTTTATAAAGTCGATAGTGATGGCAAGAAAATAGATTCCAGTACGACAGCGGAAGAGAGTTATACTGGCATGGTTTTAGGTGATGGTATTTACTTGTCAGCGAAAGAAATCGCCCAAATGAGTAGTGTACCTGATATTGTCTTTATTAATTGCTGTCACACTGGCTTTATTGAACGGCAGAGCCAGCCTAATAAGCTGGCGGCGAATTTAGCCTCACAGCTTATTAAAAATGGTGTAACCTGTGTGATTGCCGCAGGTTGGGCGGTTGATGATGATGGTGCAGAGTTGTTTGCTGAACAGTTTTACCTTGAAATGTTACAGCATAATAAAACCTTTGGTCATG
>DRMA01000252.1 GCA_011375245.1 Thiothrix sp.
GTTAAAATAATGATGATTATCTACTTACACTCGCCGAATGATTAACAAAGTAGCATGGTGGATGGCGTGCCTTATCCACTCTACGAAGTGATGCTCTATTTGTTAAAATAATGATGATTATCTACTTACACTCGCCGAATGATTAGCAAAGGACAAGCATATTGACAAGTAACAAGCAATTGAACCTCTTCATTGCCTACCTCAACAATGAAAAGCGTTATTCTGAGCATACGATTAACGCTTATCAACGGGATATTTTGCAATATACCGACTGGCTAGAAACACAACACCAGCTTAGCTTTAACGACAGTCGCCCTCTTCATATTAGGCAATATTCTGCCTATCAACACCGCCAAGGACTCAGTGGAAAAAGCTTACAGCGTAAATTATCCAGTTTACGTTCTTATTTTACTTATCTACTCAAAAATAACCTTATTCTTAATAACCCTGCACTTGATATAAGACCGCCTAAAGGGGCTAAAAAACTACCTGATACATTAGATTTTGAACTCATTCAACGACTATTAAAACTCCCTGAAGACAGCCCAATTGCCATACGTGATAAAGCGATCATGGAACTGCTTTATTCATCAGGCTTACGACTAGCAGAACTTGCTGGATTGAATACTGACGACTTACTCTCTGATAATACCGTTGAAGTCATTGGCAAGGGCAACAAAAGCCGTAAAGTCCCCGTGGGTTCAAAAGCACAAATAGCATTACAACAATGGCTGGCAATACGTTCCGACTCAACACCAATAACCGAAATGGCACTTTTCACCAGTAATCGTGGCACTCGGCTTAGCATACGCTCCATTCAACAACGCCTTATCTACTGGCAAAAAAAGCTTGGTATTGAACAACACATTCATCCACATAAATTTCGCCATTCTTTTGCTAGCCATTTACTTGAGTCATCAGGCGATTTACGCGCTGTTCAAGAGCTACTTGGTCATGCTGATATTAGTACTACACAAGTTTATACCCACTTAGATTTTCAACACTTAGCAAAGGTCTATGACCAAACCCATCCTAGAGCTACAAAAAAAAAGCCAAAATGTTAACCCTGCACAATATCCGCAATAATCATCATATCTCGTTTATTTAAAAAATGATTACCTTTGGATATCACAACCGTTGATTGCCCTTTTAATGCCCATACATTATTCATATCTTGGCTAAAAGGAGGCACAACAAAATCAAATTTTCGTAGACTTTTATTGTCACGTACAATAGAAAAATAACGAATAGCAGGATGCTGGTGATGATTCAGCCAATAAAGATACCCTGCTTTTTCTTGGCTTTCCTCACGTATATCAAAAAAGATCGGCAGTGATTGTTTCAAGTTTTTTGCACCCATTATGCGCGAAGCAATATTAAGCGGCGTTTTTGCTGCTATTTTACTTAACTTTGCAACAGGAGTTCCTAAATGTGGCGTTGCTATAGAAACCAGTATTTTAACAGGTTGGGTATTTTTCATCGTGATATAGGCACGTGCTACAATGCCGCCAACGGAATGTCCAACTAAAATCAACGGCTCTTTCCGTTGTGAATACAAATGATGTAAATAAGCACCTAACACCATCGCCTGATGCTCAATAGCAGCATCATAAGGCAAATCAACGGTATAAAAAACCTTCCCTTTTTGCTTCAGACGTTGAGTTGAAGGTGTTAACACTCCCTGCTTCGAAGAAGAATAATTACCACCATCCACCCAACCTGATTTGAACAAAGGTTGACGTAAGTTGTCTTCTCTCCAACTCTTACTATTACTTAAATAACCATGAATAAGCACCATTGTTTCTGCCTGCGAGATACTTGTAAGCAAAAAAAGAAATAACATACCACTCAGTTTAAACATATGTAACATATTGCTCTCTCAAGAAAATTCTGATTAAATAATGAGCATTAAAAAAATTAATTACCAGCTCATCTTTCTAAATTACATTAAAATCAGCTACTATCACCAGCAACAGGTGGTCTAATAATATGAAAAATGCTTCATTATCAACACAATCACTCTCTTTTTCAGCCCTAAAAAAACATTTTTGGGTCTCGAAGAAGGCAGATGACCTAGCAAAAATCACGCTTGCTATTGAGCTCATACAAGAACATAGTAGCTGCGTTGATGTACCATACAGTCTCGAAGTTGCCAATATTTTGCGCGGTTTTGATGTCGATCAAGTCACGCTTATTGCCACCATTCTCAGTGATCGCGACTTGCTAAAAATATTACCAGAAAAGCAACTTGTAAAAGACTTTGGAACTGTCATCACCACACTGGTACAAAGTGTGCGTCGCTTAAATAAATTTCATAATTGTGATAATAATCAACAAATTGCACCCACCGCTCCTAAGCAGGCTGAAGGCTTACGACGCATGTTATTAGCCATCACCAAAGATGCACGGGCTGTTCTTATTAAATTAGCATGGCGTTTACAACATTTGCGTGCATTAAAAGGAAAAGATTCACACAAACGCCATTGTACTGCACAAGAAACAATCGATATCTTTACACCATTGGCAAACCGACTGGGTATTAGTCAAATAAAATGGGAGCTAGAAGATCTATCGTTTCGTTATCTAGAGCCTCATACTTATAAATATATTGCAACCGAACTCAGCTTTAAACGCACTCAACGTGAAGCCTATATCGCTCAATTTGTTGAAATAATACAAGAGTTTGTTAAAACTCATAATATTAAAGCTAAGGTTTATGGACGACCTAAGCATATTTATAGTATTTACAAAAAAATGCAAAAAAAGCAACTTGATAGCATTGATCAACTCTATGATCTACGCGCCATACGAATCATTGTTGATAGCCAAGCCAATTGTTACCGATTACTCGGTGAAATCCATAGCCGTTGGCAATCAATCCCTGACGAGTTTGATGATTATATTGCGAATAAAAAGCCCAATGGTTATCAGTCACTACATACAGTCGTATTTGGCCCTAAAGGCAGAACAATTGAAATTCAAATACGTACTCAAGATATGCATACTTTTGCTGAACTCGGTGTTGCAGCACATTGGCGCTATAAAGAAGGCGGCTTGCAAAATGCAGCAATGGAAAAAGCCATATCCTCTTTGCGTGAATTACTGATTCTTGATGGTACTAACAATAACACTGACACTGATAAAGAATTACTGGAAGACTTTCAAGCTGAAATTTTTCCTGATCGTGTGTTTGCTCTTACGCCAAAAGGCGATGTTATTGATCTACCTAAAGGCTCCACAGCATTAGATTTTGCCTATGCAATACATACCCAGATAGGCCATCGTTGCCGTGGCGCAAAAGTGAATGGGCGTATTATCCCCCTCACTTACCCACTCAGTAGTGGTGATCAAGTTGAGGTTCTAACCAACAAAGAAGCTCGACCTAATCGTAATTGGCTTAACTCAACTTTTGGCTACATGCAATCATCACGTGCTAGAAATGCCGTACGCCACTGGTTTAGACAACAGGATTATGCGGTTAACAAGCATGATGGACAGGTGCTTTTAGACCGAGAAATAAAACGTCTTGGTAATATTCCCTATAAACGTAATGATCTCATTCAGCATTTTCATAAACGTAGCTATGATGAACTGCTAATTTCATTAGGTCGAGGTGATATTGGCGCACATCAATTAGCCAATGTCTTATCCCCCCTTTCTCAACGAGAACCAAAAGCAGCATCACCATTAATCTTTAAAAAGAAGATAACCACAACTAAAGGGGGGATAAAAGTAGACGGTGTCGATAATCTACTAGTGAATATTGCGAACTGTTGTAAACCTGTGCCTAACGATCATATTATAGGCTACATTACCTTAGGTAGAGGGGTATCAGTACATCGCACTGATTGCTCTAATATCAATCCCAATAATCTGTCACCTGAACAAAACGCACGGCTTATCTCTGTCAGTTGGAGAGATACTAAACATCAATCACCTTACTCGGTCGATATTCAAGTATCTGGTCTAGACCGCCCTGGATTATTACGTGATGTGACCATTGAAATTGCCACCGCATCGGCTAATATTCTTGATATTGATATACAGCATGAAACCAATACTTTAATGGCAAAGATCGCCATTACCATACAGATCAATGACACAGAACAATTAGACATCATCCTCAAAAAATTAACTCAATTGCCAAGCGTGGTTGATGCGAGCCGATCAAGTTAAGTTATCTATCGCCCTCGTTGCTTAGAATGCTCATCCTGCTGATGGCCATATTGCGCTTCTATTTGGTTCAACTTAGCCGTCACCTTTGCTCGACCATTAGCGGTAATACTTGGTAGTTTTTGCGCTTGTTTTAATTGCAAAATAGCATGGCGATATTCTCCCATGCGCACATTACGTTCAGCCGCTGCGATATAAGCATCTGCATGATAAGCGAGCCGACGAGCAACCTCCTGTTTTAATTCAAAAAAACGCAGACTGGTTTGTTCTGAAGGCACAACACGTCGTAATCGCTGCCATGCCTCTTTTGTACGTCCTAATCCTAAAAGTGCATTGCTAAGTGGGACTAATAAAGCCGTATCACTTGGCTTAACATCTGCTGCACGGGATAATAAGTTAAATGCTTGTTGATAGTCACCTTGATCATTCAGCAAAGTTGCCAAAGCAAGTCTTATAGCAGCTTGCTGTTGTGGTAATTGTGCGATTACGTTATAACTTTGACTTATTTTTCCTTGGTAATATAAATCCATTGCTGTTGCATAGTTTTTCACGACGGGATTCTTGATTGTTGACATTGACATAGCCGTTCTTCCTGTTCTTCTCGTCAATGCACGTATTTTTTCTCTGGCATAAAGATAACTACTATTTTCTCTACCCTGATTACCCAGCGTTCGTGCCAAATTACGCGTATTACTCACCCGCTCTATTGATAAAGGATGGCTTTGTAAATATTTCATAATTTGTGCATTTGGATTATCATTTAAACGATCTAGTTTTTCTTGCAATGCAGGCATTCCAGAGGCTTTAAAACCTGCCCTAGCCAGTGTACGAATGCCAATACGATCAGCTTCTGATTCCATCGAACGAGTAAATGCAAGCTGTTGATGTTGTTGCAATGCCAGTGCAGAAGTAACAATAGCTGTCCCTGCATCAGGGCTTTGCGAACCAACGGCCAATCCAGCAAGTATTGCCGCACTTGTCCCTAATAAACTGCCTGAAGAACCTGAGCGCATTCTTGCCAAATGATGTTGGGTGATATGGGCAATTTCATGCGCAATAACAGCGGCTAACTCACTTTCTGAATCGGTATATAACACAAGTCCCGTATTAATAAGCACCACACCACCGTCATAAGCTGATGCATTGACATCAGGATTCTCTACCAATAAAAAATATAATTTGCCTGATGCACCTGCACTTCTTGCAAGTCGTTGCCCCATCGAAATAATCCATTGGTTTAGCTCTGGATCTTCAATAATAGGTAAATGCCGACGCATTTTGCGCAATAGTTTTAAACCAACACCATTGTCTTGTGCCGTCGCAGTTGCTACTGAACCACCTGTTAGTTCCTCTAATTCAGGCAATTCAAGATTTAAATTTGCAGATGCGGATAGTGATAATATTGACAATATAGGCAATATAGGCAATATAGGCAACAAAAGAAAATACCTTCGACAAGCAATAGCATATTTATTAAACATAATTTTCAATATAACCATAAATGACTCCTAACTAAACTCCTAATGAGCACAATCAAATAACCTCATTAAAAACCCCATAATTTTCACACCATCACCACTGACAAGCATATAGCAAGCGCCCCAAGAAAACACCTTGACAAATAAGCCAGAAATCCAGTATATTAATATATTAATATAATCTAATATAGGTATGTACTGTGTTTGGAACAAAAGAAATTGATGCGGAAGGTTTAACTGCACTTATAGAAAACGGGGAAAAACTCAAAATTATTGATGTACGATCACATAGTGAGTATATACAGGGCACAATCAAAGGCAGTGAGTTTATGCCTTTACACACTGTCCCATTACACCTTAATGAATTACCTAAAGAGGGTGATGGTACAACTCTTGTATTTATCTGTAGTTCTGGCAACCGTTCAGCGCAAGCTTGTGCTTATGTTAAACAACAAACAGGACTTGAAAGCTATAATCTTGCTGGTGGTCTCATGCGTTGGTACCGTTCTGGCTTCCCTCTTGTTCGTCCTGATCTCAATGTAGCACAAGTCTAGCACAAGCCATTGATTAAAAAATAAGAAGGCTGATGCATCCAATCAGCCCATGATCGCCGTATTTAAGCTATCTATTATATTAGAATATGGCTTAATGCTATTTTCTGCTACTATTCATCTATTATTAAGAAAGACTTAACGTTTTTCTTAATAATCAGAGCAACTATAGAGTGCTACACACAGCTAAAACAGTTAATAAAAGATGATTATAGCTACCATATGATAAAATGATTGTTTAATTAATTGACTGTTTAACTGTCCATCCCCAACCCGTTAGAGAAAAATACCATGGCCCAAAAAAAACTCGCTATTATTGCCACAAAAGGAACCCTTGACTGGGCTTATCCTCCTTTCATTCTCGCTTCAACTGCCTCTGCACTTGATTATAATGTAGAAGTCTTTTTTACATTTTATGGTCTACAATTATTAAAAAAAGACCTTGATGTACTAAAAGTCAGCCCACTTGGAAATCCAGGTATGCCAATGAAAATGCCTTTTGGTCCAACATGGTTTAAGGACATTAACTGGAATATACCAAACGCAGTACAAGCACTTGTCCCTGGCTATGAAAACCTCGCCACAACACTCATGAAAAAAACGATTAAAAACAATGGTGTTGCAACAATACCTGAACTACGTGAATTGTGTCAGGAAGCAGAAGTAAAGTTCATTGCTTGCCAAATGACCGTTGAATTATTTGGTTTTAATGCAGAAACTGACTTTATTGACGACATTGAATACGCAGGCGCAGCAAAGTTCTTTGAGTTTGCGGGCGAATCAGATATCTGTCTTTATATCTAAAGCTCTTAGCTAAAAACGTAATAAGAAACCTTTTTCTAGCATTTTCTATAGAAAGCCAGACTTTATTGTAAAGTCTGGCTTTTTTTATTCGCTTTTAACATAATAAACAAGAACAAATATACACAATATGGTATAAATTCCAGCGGACTACTTCCACTTTCTAAGACTCTCCAACACTCTCTAACCTTTATAAAATAAAAATACATGTTTAACCTTATAAGAAAAAATGCACCTGAAAACCTACAAAACGACACCTTATCAGGGCTTACCGTCGCTTTAGCCTTAGTACCCGAAGCGGTAGCCTTTGCCTTTGTTGCTCATGTTGATCCCTTAGTTGGGCTATACGCAGCCTTTATGATGGGGCTGATTACCTCTATTGTTGGCGGCCGACCAGGAATGATTTCAGGTGCGACAGGGGCTATTGCTGTTGTTATCGTTGCACTGGTACTTGACCATGGACTGCAATACTTACTTGCAGCCGTCATATTAATGGGAATCATTCAAATTCTCTTTGGGCTACTCAAGTTAGGGAAGTTTATTCGCCTTGTACCTCATTCTGTGTTTTTAGGCTTTGTTAATGGTCTTGCATTAGTTATTTTTCTGGCGCAACTTGATCATTTCAAAGTAACCGATGCTGAAGGCATAAAAACATGGATGACAGGAATGCCGTTATTTATTATGCTGGGGTTAATTGCACTCACAATGGGTATTATCTATTTCCTCCCCCGCCTGACCAAAGCCTTCCCATCAACACTTGCTGCTATTCTTATTGGTAGTATACTCGCATTACTCTTTCAACTTGACACCGTTACGGTTGGCGACAAAGCGTCTATTGCAGGTGGTTTACCCATTCCCCATATCCCCGAAATTCCACTAACGTGGGAAACCTTTAAAATCATTCTGCCCTACTCATTTATTATGGCAATGATTGGACTAATTGAAAGCTTACTTACACTCAACCTAATTGATGAACTCACTGAAACCCGTGGACAACCCAACCGTGAATGTGTTGGGCAAGGGATTGCTAACTCTGTAACAGGACTTTTTGGTGGTATGGGCGGTTGTGCAATGGTTGGACAAAGCATTATCAATATCAAATCAGGCGGACGTGGGCGTTTTTCAGGTATTAGTGCCGCCCTCTTCTTACTCGCCTTTATTTTAGTCGCAGCACCACTCGTTGAGCGTATTCCCATTGCTGTACTTGTTGGCGTGATGTTTATGGTCGTTATTGGTACCTTTGAATGGTGTAGCTTCCGTCTTATTGGCAAAATCCCTTTAAGCGATACACTCGTTGGCATCTCCGTCGCAGTAATTACAGTTTTTGCTGATCTCGCCATAGCCGTTATTATTGGCATCATCTTGTCAGCTTTAGTCTTTGCATGGAATCATGCACGTCAAATTAATGTCAGCACGAGTTATAACAAAATGGGTGATAAGGTCTATAAGCTTTCAGGTCCCTTATTCTTTGCCTCTACACAAAACTTTCAAGAGTTATTTACCCCAAGTGAAGACACTGATGATGTTGTTGTTGATTTTCAACACTCACGTGTTGCTGATCACTCGGCCATACAAGCTATTGATAAACTGGCAGAGCGTTATGACAAAGTACACAAACGCTTACACTTAAAACACCTTAGCCCTGAATGCCGTTTATTATTAAAAAAGGCAGGGCATTTAGTCGAAGTTAATGTCGTCGAAGACCCCAACTACCATATTGCCGTTGATAAAGAAGCGTTTTCTGAAGTAGAGATAACAGAAAAAATACCTAGTAACAGGCAAACCAATCCCTTGTGATTGCCTCTATCAATAAATCCCCTTATTCTTTGGAAGACATTATGTCCAAACACACCTTTTTTCTTCTATTTTTTTTCATCCTGCTCAACATTGCCACCAGCAGTTTTGCAAAAGAAGCAACAGCCGCGCCCTTAGCCGTTGACACACTTTTAGAAAAAGCCAATAAAAACATCACCAATATTGATACAAAAGCCTTACAAACCTTACTAGAAAACGATAAAAACGTTGTCCTCATTGATATACGCACCCAACAAGAAATTGATGCCTTAGGTGGTGCAATTAAACATCCACAACATTTTCATATCCCCCGTGGCTGGTTAGAATTTCGTATTGCTGATGTAGTCAAAGACAAAAACACACCTATTGTGGTGTATTGCGGTAAGAATCTACGAAGCCCACTTGCTACACAACGCCTAATGAATATGGGCTACACACAGGTAAAAAATTATAAAGACGGCTATCCTGCATGGAAAAAAGCCAATTTACCGATCAAAGTCACCGATGAAGCCCCCTTATCACTGCTCTATAGCAAACCCACTGAAGTTATACCAGGGGTTTGGTCGGCCATTGGGGAAACTGCCCCTGGTAGCTATCGCAACTCAGGACACAATAATAATCTATCATTTATTATTACTGATGAAGGCGTACTGGTTGTCAATGCAGGTGATAACTACTTACTTGCCAAAGCATTGCATCATGAAATAAAGCAAATTACCGATAAACCTGTTAAATATGTAGTGCTTGAAAATGGACAAGGTCATGCCATGCTGGGGTCTAACTACTGGAAAGAACAAGGTGTGCCTATTATTGCCCATATTGAAACGGCAGAAGAAATAAAAAAACAGGGGCATGAACTCCTTAGCCGTATGCAAGCAAGAGAAAAAGATAAAGCATTAGCAACTAAAGTCGTCATGCCTGATAAAACCTTTGGTGATAAGAAAGTCATAACCCTAGGTGGTCTCACCATCGAATTGCTCCATCTTGGTCCATCACATAGCCCTGGCGACATTATGGTTTGGTTACCTGAAAAAAGTCTTATTATTACGGGTGATATGGCATTTCATCAGCGCTTACTCCCTATCTTTGAACATACCAATACCAAAAAATGGCTAGAAACATGGGAAAAATTTGCCGCATTAAAGGCAAAATACGTTATTCCAGGTCATGGTCATGCAACAACGATGGAGGAAGTGACTAAATACACCAAAGATTACCTGCTGCATCTACGCACTGCTGTGGCAAAAATCCTTGAAGACGGCGGCGAATTACAAGACGTATATAACATTGACCAATCCGCTTACTCCCATCTCGATACGTTTGGATTTCTCGCAAACCGTAATGCTGAACATGTTTTTCGGGAAATGGAATTTGAGTAAATGAAACGCCCAACAGCATTCGTATTATTCGTTACCCATATTCTCCCCTTATTACTGTTACTCAGTGCTTTCAATGCTTGTAGCACTGAAACAAAACAACCAATCGCAACACTGATGGGGACAACGATGGGGACTCAATGGCATATTAAGCTTCATCCTATTCCTGAAAATAAGCTAGCACAACTTAAACACACCCTTGAACAGCAACTCATTGCCATTAACAACACGTTTTCAACTTACCAGACCGACTCAGCAATTAGCCGTTTTAATCGCTTTAAAAGCAAAGAAGCCTTTGCCGTATCAGCAGAATTCGTAACCGTGATAAACGCCGCTCAATCGGTTAGCAAAGCAAGCCAAGGTGCATTTGATATAACCATAGCCCCACTGATTAATCTATGGGGCTTTGGTAAAGCGTTTAAAGTTTCCATCCCTACAGATCAACAAATCGAAACGGCAAAGAGAACAGTCGGCTTTCAACATCTCATCGTACAAACCTCTCCTCCTGCCTTATACAAAACCATACCCAGCTTACACATTGACCTATCAGCTATTGCCAAAGGCTATGCTGTCGATCAACTAGCCACCACGCTGGAGCAACACGGTATTCAAAACTATATGGTTGAAATAGGCGGTGAAATAAGACTAAAAGGCCGTAATGCTTATGGTAATAACTGGCAAATAGCCATCCAAAAACCAGACGCAACACAGTCAGAACACACACAACAGCTCATTTCATTAGCACAAACGGCTATTGCGACCTCAGGTGACTATTACAATTATTTTGAAGCAAATGGTAAGCGTTATAGCCATACCATCAATCCCATTAGTGGCAAACCCATTACGCACAATCTTGCCTCTGTTACAGTACTCCATCGTTCAGCAATGATGGCTGATGCTTATGCAACGGCTCTTTCTGTATTGGGCGCTGAAAAAGGCATGGCGTTAGCCGAACACTTACATCTTGCCGTCACGATGCTGATTCGAGATGATAAGCACTTTATCAGTAAAACATCATCCCATTTTCCTTTAGAAAACGAATAGAGAGCGACTTATGTTTGACCCAAATAATCCCTGCCTATTTTGCAATCGTGAACCTGAAAAAATCATTGCAGAAACTGAACATGCTTTTCTTACTAGCGATGATTTCCCTGTGAGTAAGGGGCATATGTTGATTATCCCTAAGCGACATTTTGCTACTCAATTCGATGCAACTGAGGAAGAAAATAACGATTTTCACCACTTGTTATTACATGCCAAACAGCATCTTGATGAAGCATATCAGCCTGATGGTTATAATATAGGCAGCAATAATTCAGAAGCCGCAGGACAAAGCGTACACCACTTACATATTCATATTATTCCACGTTATAAGGGTGATGTAGAAAGTCCTAAAGGCGGTGTACGCTGGGTAATTGCCAAGAATGCGAGTTATTCATTAGCGGGTTTATAGATATTCGGTTTCAGTGCAATTCCTAGCAGATTAACCAAAATAACCACTACCACTAAGAATCATTGCTAATGACAGCAATGATTCTCTTTTTTTATCCTACTAAGTAGATGATCATAATTATTTTAACAAATAGAGCGTAACTTCGTAGAGTGGATAAGGCACGCCATCCACCATGCTACGTAGCCATGCGGCGGATGGCGTACCTTATCCGCCCTACAACGTCTTTATTATTTTGTTAATATATTTTTTCGGGTGGTCTTACTTACTTGTCGTCCTTATCTTTTTTAGCATTTTGTTGTTTACGCTTCTCTTCTTCTGCGCGTTCTTCCGCTTCAATTCTGTCCAATTCTGCTTCCATTTCTGCTTCGGTCATTGGCACATATTCGTCTTCATCATCTAGATTGACATCATTATCGTCTTCGTAAGTATATTTTTCATCTTCCCACATAATAGGCTTATTACCAGTATCCGTGTCTGTTCCAGTGGCTATCGCTGCTGAACTTGCTGCTGCGGTTGCCGCTGCCATGATTTTTCTATCTTCGTCTTCTTCTTCACGTTCTTTTTGTTCAAGACGTTCACGTGCCTTTTCAGCCGCTTTGACCTCATCAACAAAATACTTACTGAAAAATAAGCCTATTTCAAATAACAACCACATTGGAATCGCCAACATTAGCTGAGAAACAACATCAGGCGGGGTTAATAACATGCCAACTACAAAGGCAGCAACAATGACATAAGGGCGTTTTTTAGCCAAATCTTTTGCTGAGATCATTCCCGTACTTACAATCAAGATCGTTGCAATCGGCATTTCAAAACCAAAACCAAAGGCAATGAAAATCATCATGACAAAATCAAGATACGATGAAATATCAGGAATAGGGTCAACACCTACTGGTGCCATGACTTGTACGATTTTGAACACCATCGGTAACAATAGGTAATAGGCAAAAGCAATGCCCACATAAAAAAGCGCGACACTAGAACTTAACAAAGGAACAATAAGACGCTTTTCGTGTTTATATAAACCAGGAGCGATAAACGCCCACATTTGATAAAAAATATAAGGCAGACTAATCAAAAAAGCGGTTAGTAGCGCAACTTTGTAGGGGATTAACACAGGGGCAATAGGACTTATTGCAATCATATGTTGACCCTGTGCTAAGACAGGCGATGCAAGCCATTGATAGAGGTCCTGTGCAAAAGGGAATAAAGCAATAAAAACAATCCCAAGTACCATCGCCATACGCAATAAGCGATCTCGAAGTTCAAGGAGGTGGCTGAGAAAGCCTGATACTGCGGTATTTTGTGAATCAGCTTCTTGGGTCATTGATAGTTCGCTTTTAGGTAGCCTATTGTGTTATCAGCGTTATTGCAATACGCATTAACATCTCATATTACGATTTGGATTTGCTGCTATCGCTAATGTCTGTGTTAGTAGTATTCGTGCTATTCGTAGTATTAGGGGCATCAAGAGTATCAGTTGTTTCAGTAACACTAGTAGAGGAGGTAGATGGATCTGATTTTGCCTCTACAACCACATCTGTCACACTATTTTTTAATGTTTCTGTACTTTCATTGAGGCTTTGTTTAGTACTTGCCATCATGTTACGCAATTCATCAATCTGCTCTTTTTGCTGAGAAAGCATGTCCTTCATTTCACTTGCTTCTATTTCTTTTTCAATATCTGCTTTAGTGGTCGCGACAAAAGCACGTGCTTTACCCACCATTTCCCCTACTTTTCTGGCAATGCCTGGTAAACGCTCAGGTCCTACAACAATAAGCGCAATGAGCATGACAACTAATAGTTCTAGAAACCCTGAGTCAAACATAGTGTTTTATCCCTTGTTTTAGACCTTATCCTGCGTTTTGACTTTCGCTTCACTATCAATAATACGTGGCTCATCTTGAGCGACTTTTTTCTTTTCTGCCTCTGCGGTAGTTGCTTCAGATGATTCTGCCATGGATTTTTTAAAGTTTTTAATCGCACTACCTAAATCACCACCTGCATTACGCAAACGCTTGGTGCCAAATAAGACCAAAACAATAACCAAAATAAGTAATAATGACCAAGGACTAATTCCGCTTAACATGTTGATTCTCCTGTTAAATTATTTGTTACGATTTGCTTTTTCGACAATCCCCGAAGTACCAAAACGTCGTTCGAGTTCGTTGAGTACATCGTCAGGATGTAAGCCCTGCTGTGCCAGCAATATCATTGAATGAAACCATAAATCAGCAACTTCGTACACAATATGTGCTTTATCACCATCTTTTGCTGCCATGACAGTTTCAGTTGCTTCTTCGCCAATCTTTTTTAGAATCGCATCAAGCCCTTTGTCATAAAGCCCTGCAACATAGGAGCTGTTTGCTTCTGCTGTTTTTCGTAATTCTAACACGGTAGCTACTTGTGATAATACAGTATCTTTGTTCATAAGGGTGTTTAATTTAAATTCAAGTAAAAGAGCATGATAATAGTAGATTATGGTTGTTTTATAACCTGATTTCTATCCCTTGATCAGCCATGTACTGTTTAGCTTCACCAACCGTATATTCAGCAAAGTGAAAAATACTTGCCGCCAATACAGCATCCGCTCCACCTTTTAAAACCCCATCGGCCAAATGCTGTAAATTACCTACCCCACCTGATGCGATCACAGGAATATTAACAGCATCACTAATCGCTTTCGTTAGTGCTAGATTAAACCCTGTTTTCGTTCCATCTTTGTCCATACTGGTAACGAGTAGTTCACCCGCACCATAATCTTCCATCTTTTTTGCCCACTCAAGCGCATCAATCTCTGCATCTTTACGTCCACCATGGGTAAAAATATTCCATGCTAACGGCTCGCCTTCAGTGCTCACTTGCTTTGCATCAATAGCAACGACAATACATTGTGATCCAAAATACTCACTGGCTTCTTTAACTAAATCAGGATTAAACACCGCTGCGGTATTAATCGCGACTTTATCCGCACCTGCATTCAGCATATTGCGTACGTCTTCTACTTTACGCACACCACCACCCACGGTTAAGGGAATAAAAACCTGTGAAGCAACATCTTCAACGACATGTAAAATAGTCTCTCGATTATCAGAACTTGCGGTGATATCTAAAAAAGTGATTTCATCTGCACCCTCACGATTGTAACGTGCTGCCACTTCAACAGGGTCACCTGCATCACGAATATCAACAAAATTAACACCTTTAACAACCCGTCCATTGGCAACATCAAGACAAGGAATAATGCGTTTTGCGAGTGCCATAAGATTAAGCTCCTAAACCGTTTGCTAGTAATCCATCAGCATAACGCTGTGCCTTGGCAAGATTAATTGTGCCTTCATAGATAGAGCGACCTAAGATCGCGCCCATAATACCCGTGCTTTCTACCGCACAAACAGCTTGTACATCATCCTGATTTGTCATTCCACCCGAGGCAATCACAGGGATAGAAATACGACTCGCCAGTTCCACTGTTGCTTCAATATTCACCCCTTGCATCATGCCATCACGAGCAATATCGGTATAAACAATCGCACTCACACCAGCTTCTTCAAACTGCTTGGCAAGATGAATAGCAGAAACAGATGATACTTCAGCCCACCCTTCCGTTGCCACCATGCCATTTTTCGCATCAATACCAACAATAATATGTTCGGGAAATTTTTGGCATAGCTCGCCAATAAACACAGGGTCTTCCACCGCTTTAGTGCCAATAATGCAATATTGTACACCCGCATTAAGATAGGCTTCTACCGTTGCAATATCACGAATTCCTCCGCCAATTTGTACAGGAGTATCAGGAAAACGCTGTGCAATCGCTTCAATCACTGCACCATTCACAGGTTTTCCTGCAAACGCACCATTTAAATCGACTAGATGCAAGCGGCGTGCGCCCTCATCAACCCATTGTTGTGCCATATCAACAGGGCTATTTGAGAAGACTGTGGTTTCTTCCATACGCCCTTGGCGTAGACGTACACAATTACCATCTTTTAAATCAATTGCAGGGATAAACAACATACTTAACAGTTTCCTTAGTCACTTCCATTAGTCACTTCCATTCCAGCGAGTGAAATTTTTCAAAAGTCGCAGACCATCATCGGCACTTTTTTCAGGATGCGCCTGAATAGCGAAAACATTATCCTGTGCAAGAGCAGAGGTATAACGAAGTCCGTGTTCTGTTTCGCCTGTGGTAATACGGTCATCATCAGGGGTAACATAATAGCTATGCACAAAATAAAAACGTGCATTGTTCGGTATACCTGCCCATAAAGGATGGTCTGTTTTATGATAAATCTGATTCCAGCCCATTTGTGGGATTTTAATGCGTTCGTTTGATGCTGTCGGTGTGGCTGTTTTAGAAAAATAGCGTACATTTCCTGCATATTTCCCTAAACAATCCACGCCACCATTTTCTTCGCTATGATCCATTAATACTTGCATTCCCATACAAATACCCAAAAAAGGTTTTGTATTAGCCGCATCCAATACAACATCAACCAGATTATGTTTTTTCAATGCGCGCATACAATCACGCGCAGCACCTTGACCTGGAAAAACAATGCGATCTGCTTCTTGTATAACTGATTGATCCGCAGTGATCATAATGGTTGTATCATCATTACTGACGTGTTGCACTGCTTGTGACACAGAACGCAGATTCCCCATACCATAATCAATAACGGCAATGAATGACATCTCAGAGGATTCCTTTCGTTGAAGGAATAATACCTATCATACGCTCATCCATGCTGACCGCCATGCGTAAGGCACGCCCAAAGGCTTTAAACACAGTTTCAGCAATATGATGGGCATTAGTACCTGAAATGCATTCTAAGTGCAAGGTGACATTGGCATGGTTAACAAAGCCTTGGAAGAACTCATGAAAGAGATCAGTATCAAAACTACCAATTGTAGCGCGTGGGTATTTGACGGAATTATATAAACCAGGACGACCCGAAAAATCAATCACGACCCTTGATAACGCTTCATCAAGCGGCACATAAGCATGCCCATAGCGTGTCATACCTTTCTTCTTACCCACCGCTTTGGCAAATGCCATGCCAAGGGTAATCCCCACATCTTCTACAGTATGATGATCATCAATATGGTGATCGCCACTGGCGGTTATATCAAGATCAATCATCCCGTGGCGGGCAACTTGATCAAGCATATGTTCAAGGAAAGGTATTTCTAATTTAAAGCGAGCTGCACCTGTACCATCTAGATTTATTTTGGCGCGGATTTGGGTTTCCATAGTATCCCGTTCTACGGTAACGGAACGTTCATCTGCCATAATTATCACTCAACTTAAGTTTAAAGGGGGTTAAGAAGCGCACATGATAGCATGGCATATCATTCGGACAATAGTTGTGTTGTATCGAATACAAAACCAAAATGTGACATGGTTACTGTGTGATGAAATTTGCTAATGCAAAAAAAATGTCTGATAAAAAGGTAAAAAAGAATACATTATTATTTATTTTTGATAAAAAAATGAACCAAATTGTAATAATTGCTGACTAAGCGTTTGTAAGTTTCAGAAATGAAGCTTACACCTCCTAGCGGTTAGGCACTTGATTTATTCAAGTGCCTCTTTTTTGCCTGAAATTAATGATCTTGCATGAAGCTCTTGTAACATTGCCACGGTCAACTGTTGATGTGTGCCTGCATCACCCGCCAATACATTAAAAGGCTGTCCGTCTTCCCCCATTTGATCAAGCACAATAAGTGCATCAGAAAAATCATGGTTCATGGTATAGCTATTTGTTGTAATAATTGTTCTAAGTGACGCGCCATTAGAGGAAAGAATGCCATTTTCCGAATCCTCAAAAGCTAGCGTCTCATCAGCACTAATGCCCATTTTATCCATCGCATACTGATAAATATCAGCAGCAGGCTTTTTCGCAGGAACAATATCACCCGCTGCAATCACCTCAAACCATTCCAAGGACTCTTCGCCTAAGGTTGCTGTTAAAAGATAGGTTACATTTTCAGGTGTCGTGGTTGTTGCAATCCCTAAACGTAACCCCTCTGCACGTGCTTCATTCAACAATCTTTTAACTCCAGAGCGTAATGGGATTTCCCCTTGTTGCAACATTTCAAGATAAAAAAATGTTTTTCGCTTATGCAAAGCAGCCACAAATTGCTGTATATCTTCGCCATTTTTGGGTGAAAAATCGCTTAAAAAATCCTCCATGTAAAATTTAATCCGTTCTTTACCGCCTGTTACTGCAAGCAGTTTGCCATAAAGTTCAACATTCCAATTCCAATCAATATCTGCTTCAGCAAATGCTTTGTTAAAAGCAATACGATGCCCATCTGCCTCAGTGTCAGCCAAAGTACCATCAACATCAAATAATAGTGCATTTAGTTTTGTCATTATTTCTTACACAAGTTCTATTAAAATAAATATAGCGTTATTTACCAACATGTCATTAGTCATTACCCTGAAAAACATCCGTTTCATACGCATTTAATAAGCAACTGTTTTTTCAGTAAAAAATATAACTAATAATTTATACATATAGGCTAAATAATTATTTTTAGTTCGTTTTTATTCAACATCTATTGCATATCAATAGAGCAAAGCGTATAAAGCTGCCACCTCAATACACATGGTTTTCAATCCCCTAATGGAAATCAAACTAAATCAAACTAAATCAATAATAATAATATTGCCGGATAATCTAAAGTGAAATATCGTTCTGAAATTGATGGTTTAAGAGCACTTGCTGTCATTCCTGTTATACTTTTCCATGCTCAATTTGACCTATTTAGCGGTGGTTTTATTGGTGTTGATATATTTTTTGTTATTAGTGGCTATCTAATAACAACTATTATTCACCAAGAAATAAAAAACAATACTTTTTCCATTATTAATTTTTATGAACGGCGTATTCGTCGCATCTTACCCGCACTATTTTTTGTTAGCCTCGTCTGTATTCCTTTTGCATGGCTATGGCTTTTCCCCAGTGACTATAAATATTTTTCAAAAAGTCTTATCGCAGTCAATCTATTCTCTTCCAATATTTTATTTTGGAGTGAAAGTGGTTATTTTTCTCCCTCATCAGAACTAACACCTTTATTACATACATGGTCATTAGCGGTAGAAGAACAATTTTATATGTTCTTTCCGCTCATTTTACTGTTATTTCGTAAGGCAAGAGAGAGCACTCTACTCATATTACTGGTCATTATGTCAGTATTAAGCCTAAGTTTCTCAGAATACAGTGCAACACATTTCCCTGATGCAAATTTTTATCTGCTACCGACGCGCATTTGGGAGCTAGGTGCAGGGGCAATTTTAGCCATCAGCCTGCCTCACTGGAGACCTGTTAAACCTGCAATAGCGCAATTACTCTCGTTGCTAGGTATCAGTATGGTTATTATTTCCATTTTCCTTTTTGACGAGACCATTGCGATACCCAGTAGTTTTGGTTTAATCCCCGTTATAGGAACAGTACTTATCATAGCCTACGCTACACCCCAAAATATTGCGGGAAAAATACTCGGCTGGAAACCAATGGTCGGTATTGGGCTGATTAGCTACAGTGCTTACTTATGGCATCAACCTCTCTTTGCCTTTGCACGCATACGCTCTTTAAATGCGCTAAATACTGAAACGTACCTCACGCTTAGTGCAGCTACACTCGTGTTAGCCTATTTAACATGGCGATTTGTTGAAGCACCATTTAGAAAAAAAACGGGTTTCAATCGACTACAGATTTTTTCCGCAGCAACTGTTATATCCGCACTATTTATTGGTTTTGGTCTATTTGGTTATGCCAAATCAGGTCTACCAGAACGCCTTCCTAGCGAAGTTGTTCGTTATGATGCGCATTTCTCAACAGAGCTTCCTGAGCGTAGAGATACTTGCCTAATCCCTCCCAATGGATTTGCTACTCCCCCACAAAAAGCCTGTATTTATAACCCTAACTTTCACGCCCAAATAGCTTTATGGGGAGACAGTCATGCTGAAGCTATTGCAGAGACCTTATCACACCGTTTAGTACCGAGTAAAAAAGGCTTAGTGCAACTCACCTATTCCGATTGCCCACCTGTTATGGGTTATAAACGCTCTGATAGAGTTAGCCAATGTAACCGCTTTAACACGGAAACTTTCCAGTATATTAAAAATAGCCCTATTCAAATCGTTATTTTACTCTCACGCTGGGTCTTGCCACTCAATGGTGAACGTTTTAACAATCAAGAAGGCGGTATTGAGCATGGTAAAAGCTTGTATGGCTTGCCCATTACCAAAGATTCTTCTTTTATTCATGATAAAAAAAGAATTCCTGAGGTTGGTAAATTATACCGCGCAACAATAACAGCCTTATTGGATGCAGGTAAAAAAGTGGTTTTAATTTACCCCATACCAGAAGTAGGTTGGAATGTCCCCAAGTATTTAGCCAAACAACAACTATATTACGCTGCAACAAAAGAGCAATTATCATCAAGCTTTAGCGTCTTTAAACAACGCTCAAAAAATGCCTATACTCAACTAGGAATGCTCAACGAGCATGAAAATTTATTAACCATATATCCTGAAAAAGTTTTCTGTAATACTGCTATTCAAGGAAGATGTATGGCAGAATTAGAAAACAAACCCCTCTATTTTGATGATGATCACCTGAATAAAATTGGCAGCGGTATGCTCTCTAAAGAAATTCTTGATCATCTGAAAACAAAAGGCTGGTTATAGATGGTTTTATTTTAGACATAAACCACTTTTCAGGGCTAGGAATAAGAATCAAATAACAATCCCCATAAGACGCAAAAATGCGCTGTTATTTGGTGCTTATTCCTAAGAGGCATACACGTTCTTTGGTATTAACTATTATTTTGGAGGATAAAAATTGTCTCAATTATCACCTTACCTACTCATTGCATTACTCTCTTTATTATTAACTTCTTGTGGTGGTGGAGGTGGGGGCGTGAGTACTGGTAGTGACAACAACCAGTATTCAACAAATCAGCCATCTGGCTTAACGACAACTGGTCGTGACAACAATCAATCTATTTCAACAAGTCAACCACCTAGCTTAACGACAATAGGGAATAAAAGCGTTTTTTCAGGCGAAACAAAAATAATCAATCTATCGGCCACAGGGGAAAGTACCTTAACCTTTAGCGCAACACGCAGTGATGGCAGCGCCTTACCCTCTTTCATCTCAATAACAACGGATGGCGTACTCACCTTAAGCCCTAATACATCAGCCTCTAGTCAGGATTATCAACTATTAATTGCCGTTACGGATGCGGCGAATAACACCGATAACGAAATCATTACTGTAAGTATTGTTGCTAATCTAGCACCAACACTCAGTGATATTGAAAATCAGCAAAGTTATCTAGGTGCAGAAGACAAACAGATTACCCTTACTGCTCAAGATAATGAAAATCACTCCCTAACATTCAGTGCAAAACAAACGAATGGTGATGCCTTACCCGATTTCATCACCATAAGCACCAACGCCGCAAAAACAGCAGGTACACTTATCATAAAAGGTGATACTGCTGCTGTTGGAAATTATGCAACCGAAATAACGGTCACCGATGAATTCGGTGCGCAAAATAGCAAAACATTGATGATTACTATCACCAACGGTTTAACGCTCAATTCTGTGGGTAATCTTCAACTCATCCAAGGCGAACAACTAACAAAGACCCTTTCTTCCGTCAATCTGGGTACTGAAGCAGTGAGTTATACGATTACGCTTAATGATGGTAATCCTGCGCCCGATTTTATTCACATTAATGAGGATTTACTGACAGTAGATGAAAATGCTGATACAGGTGAATTTAACCTCACCCTTACAGCGATTAAAAATAATACAGCGGGTCGCATTACTGACAGTGAGAATATTAAAATAACAGTTAAAGAAATCGTTATGCCAAAAACAGTAAACATCCTTCCCCTTGGAGACTCCATTACCCAAGCCCGCTATGATCACCTAAGTTATCGTTACCCCTTGTGGAAATTACTCATTGATGAGGGAAAAGACATTAATTTTATGGGCACACAAAATCAAACTTATGATGGTACGAGAAGTTGGCCAAGCTATAACGGTTTACCATTTGATCAAGATCATGAAGGCCATTCAGGGAAAACAGCAGACTGGATTTTAGATAATTTAAATGGATATTTCTCCATCTATAATGAGAATGAAGAGATTGCAGACATTGTGCTTATTCACCTTGGTACGAATGATTTATTATGGACTGATGATGAACCATTAACCATTAAAAATGATATTGGTAATGTCATTGATAAACTACGCACCCACAATCCAATGATTAAAATTGTCCTAGCTAAAATCACTCCTTTTAACTATTCAGGTCACATTCTTGATAATGACAATGCTTTTAATGCAACATTAGACGCTTTAGCCAATGAAAAATCGCAAGATGACTCGCCCGTTATTATCGTTGATATGGCTTCTGGTTATGACATTGATGAGTATACGTTTGATGGCTTGCACCCCAATGCTGTGGGTGAAACCCTCATAGCACAACGTTGGTTTGATGCATTAATCAATAATGATTTTTTATAACGTTTAAAATATATAGATATTCAGATAATTACGTTGTTGATTATCTGACTTTATATAGCTATTTACATAAATAATAAGCAATACTCACCAAACGATTAACGCCACTATTCCACAAGCTAGTGTTACTTATCAGTATGACATTGCATTTTTTATTTTGTTAAGATTATTATTTAGTTACTAATAAATTGTAATGGCTCTAGCAAATAATGGAAAATACTATGTCAGCAGATAGAATAGAAATTAATGGATTAACAATTGATGGCCCTGAATCACGTGATCTTGATGATGCGTTTTGGTTAGAAAGTGATGGAGACATGACACTATTACATGTGTCAATTACTGATGTAAGTGAGAAAATAAAGCCTGACTCAGAACTTGATAAAAAAGCCCAAGAAAAAGGTTTTACGCGCTATTTAAGCGATGGCAATAATCCCATGTTACCGCACTACTATTCTGAAAATAGTTTGAGTTTATTAGAAGGAGAACGACGAAATACCATTACCTTATCGGTTTCTATTGATCAACAAGGGAATATCGACGCGCCGCTTATTCGTAAAACCTATTTAAAAAATAAAGCAAAACTTAGTTACAAACAGGCTGAGGAAATAATGCGTTCCCCTCAGCATCCCTTGTATGACGTGTTAAATAAATCACACCAATTAGCCCAGCGCTTATTTGAAAAAAGGCGGAACAATGGTGCTATCGCTTTATATGATCTTAATAAAGGCATTGCTACTTCTGAAGATGGTGTCATTCAACAAATTTCGGCCGATGAATCGTACAATTCACACATTATTATTCAAGAATTTATGATTCTAATCAATCAAGTCATTGCTCGTTTTTTTGCTGAAAACGATATTCCTGGCTTATATCGAAATCACACCTCAAAAGCCGTTGCACCTGAAAGAGAGACGTTGCTCAAAGATGTTGATAATCTTATGAAGATTGGTGACAGCGAGCGTATCAACACCTTAGTACAGAAATTCATGCTGATTTTTAATAAAGCCAGTTATGACCCCATCATTGAAGGACATTATGCCTTAAATTTACCTGCTTATATGCATATCACCTCACCGATTAGACGGTATGTCGATTTAGTCAATATGCGCCAATTAAACGCTTTCCTGACCGATGAAAAATTGCCTTATTCCAACGAAGCATTGCGACTTATTGGCAAGAAGATTAATACCATTAAGTATTCTTACCAAAAAGAAAAAAGTAGCTTTTTCAAAGGACAAGCACACGAACAAAATCTTGAAATATTAAATAACAATATTGATCTTTCGACGATGGAAGACAAAGATTTTTATCGCTTACTAAAAACGGCTGCCTATAAAAACAAACTCCCACCAAATTTACATACAAAAATTAGTGAGCATTTAGAAAATCATAAACTCAGTGTACGCGACATGTTTACCATCTTATTTAATTCAGGAAAATCGCCCGAATGGATGGCATTAAAAACAATGGTTTTAGAAGCATTAAGTGAAAATATACATGAATCAACCAGCCTACTAACCATGGCTAGCCAAAAACGCCAATGGCCAGCCATACGTTATCAGCGAGAAGCGGTGGGTACACACCCACAAACCTTTTACACCACTGCCTCGATAACGATAAAAAACAAAGACTATGAATCCGACTCTCAACAAGCACTAACGATTAAAAATAAAAAAGTCTCCGAACAATTAGCCAATTTTAGTTTATTATGCAAAATTTTAAAAATTGATAAAGAAATTCCTATCCCTAGTCGTTACCAGCAGCAGGTAATTGATAAGAATACGAGTAAAAACCAAGCTTCATCGGCAAACTATGTCGGCAAACTGATTGAACTGTGTAATAGAAAAGGCTGGCCAGCGATCCAGTATGAGTATACGCACGAAGGGCCTTCGCACCGACCCATCTTTGAGGTACAAGCCCATGTCCTTATCAATGGCACACGCTATTGTTCAGAAAAAATACAAGGCGGTAATAAAAAACTCGGTAAGCAATTAGCCTCTGCTGATCTTATGCAGAAACTCATTGATGCCCCTGCTTCTGCAACCGCAATGAGCGCAGAAAAAAACATTAACTTTATCGGTATGCTGAATAACTTAATGCTTAAACAAAACCTAGAGCCACCATGTTATAACTTCGACTTTTCTACAGAAAATGGCCCGTTTAAATGTATTTGCACTGTTACCCAACCTGATGATGAAAATAGAAAGACACAGGCGTATGGCGCATCAAAAAAGAACACCAAAAAAGAAGCGGCAAAAAGGATGTGGCTGTTGTTAAGTGGTGAACTAGATAAGGAACTGCTTAATAGTGTCGAGAGTTATTGAGAAACCGTAATTGTATTGTCACAGACAAACAACCACTTGTGTTGCCTGACCCAGCGAGCCACTAAAATCATCACTGCCATCTTTAGTCAAACCATTTATTTTAATAAAAATTAACAGGATTTTAACGGTAAATTACTGTTGTCTTCTCATGCTAAATGAGAAACTTGTTTCATCTAAAGGGGTTAGGGCTAAGGCAGATCAAGCCCTTCTTTTACACAACGAGGGAGGTGGAGGAGAAGGCAGGGTATTAGGGAAAAGCAAGGACTAAAAGGGGCTGTAGGAAACAATAAAGGCTGAGTGATCTGGGCAATCACTCAGCCTCTTTTATTGTCTTAATACTAATACAACCATTCGTTTGTTGGGATAAGCGATTCAAATTTGCGATCAGTCAACGTTTTTAGAAATGCCACGAGTTGAGCTTCTTCCACATCAGTAAGTCCTAAATTACCTAATTCATCTGTATTCTCTGCTGAGCCTTAAAAAAATTAAGTTTGACAAAAAATCTCATCTGAGTATCATCATTTAAAAATATACTGACTGGTCTGTTTTATGGTTTTATCTGAAAAAGCACAAGCAACACGTAATCGTATTTTAGTGGCAGGGACAAAATTATTTTATTTGCAGGGTTACAATGCTACGGGATTAGATAAGATTATCAAAGAGGCAGGAACGACGAAGGGTAATTTTTATTATCACTTTAAAAGCAAAGAGGCGTTAGCACTTGCGACACTTGATTCTCAGTTAACACTGATCTTACAAGCGCTTCAAGAGCAGGTTTTAAGTAAACACAACTCACCACTTGAAACACTATTTGGCATCCTTAACTTCATGGCGAATAAACAAAAAATGCAACATCGTGAGGGTTATATTTCTGGCTGTTATTTTGGTAATTTCACCTTAGAACTCAGCACAGTCAGTGACCCCATCAAGAAAAAAGTAAAAAACATCTTTGACCAATATACTGGCTTAATTGAGTCTTTATTAATTGAGGCAAAAGAAGCAGGAGAAATTCCAGCTCATATCGACCCTGCAACAATGAGTTCCATTATTATGGGGCAAGCTGAAGGCGCTATTTTGTTAGATAAAGCCAATCAAGAACCAAAGAATTTTGATCAAAGTATTCAATTTATTAAACAGATTTTATCGACTTAAAATAAGCTAAATGTTGTAAACACAGCTACAGCTACAGCCGTTATGTAGCTATTTTTTACCCCTCAAAATAGACGGACTGGTCTGTACTATTTTATTCATTCTCAATAGGAGAAACACATGCCCGTATTAATTAACCCACAAGTGCCTGAAGCTGACAAAGAAAAAGTAGATGCTATTTTTAAAGGCGTTGAGGAACATCTTGGCTTTGTCCCTGATGGTTTAAAGCTATTTGCCATTAGCCCAACACTGTTGGAAAACTTTGTCGGTAATGTTGGCTATTTTATGTCGCATCCAGAGCTTAGTCAGGATTTATTGGCAATGATTCGCTATCTTGTATCAGCGAAAGCCTGTGGTTCTTTTTGTACAACGTTTAATGCGGCAATATTGACAAATAAGCTCAATAAAACAGAAGAACAACTCCAAGCAGCGCAAGCGGATATGAATAATGCTCCGCTGACAGATGCAGAAATTGTGCTGTTAAAACTTGCGCTAAAATCTATTGAGGATGCGGATGGGGTAACACAAGACGATATACAAAAAGCACGCGATGCAGGATTTAGTGATCGTAATATTTTTGATGCAGTGACAATA
>DRMA01000253.1 GCA_011375245.1 Thiothrix sp.
AGAGCAGTATGCTTTAGATGCTTTAAGTAATGACCCCACTAATGGACATGCTATGTCCATATTAATCCCCGTTTATAAGAAACTTAATGACGATGCTAATGTAGATAGCGTCATTACCTTAGCCCCAAAGCTGTGGGTCGCACATTCTTATGTTCATAGCACACTGGCTGATTATTGGGCAGAACAAGGCGATGCTGAGAAAGTTTTGCATGAATGGGATTTATTAATCACACGTCATCGTATTTTATATAAGCCCATATTTCCCATATTGTTGAGTTACGCACAAACAGATGATTCAAGGTTTTTGCTGACTCCTTATGTGACGAAACCTTCCATTTGGTGGAAAGATTTTTTTACCTATATGGTGAATAATAAGGTTAGCTTGCCAGTATTGCAGTATTTTTATCAGCAGAGAATGTTATCTGATGTTCCTTTAGAAGACTTTGAAAGAAAAGCATATGTAAGGCGATTACAACAAGCTAAATTCTGGAAGCTAGCTTATTCATCATGGGTGGGAGGGTTAACAAGCAAGCAATTTAGCTATATAGGAACGGTATTCGATGGTGGTTTTGAAGGAAGTAGCCATGACACGGGTTACGATTGGAGTTTTAGGCGATCTAAGCAAGTTAAAATAGAATTAGCAAATACACGTGGGATAGAAGGGAAACGTGCTTTACATATCGTCTTTAAATCGCGTAAGAGTATGGCTTTTCAACATGTGTGGCAACGCCTGTTACTGGAATCAGGACAAAGCTATCAAGTGACAATGAAAACCCGAATTGATGGGCTAAAGAACCCTGAGGGCTTGGTTTGGAGGATCAGTTGTGCAGATGAAACGACACAGCAATTAGTTGAGAGTCCAGCATTAAAGGGTAGAGAAAATTGGCATGATATTCAGTTCGCATTCACTGTACCTAAGCAAGGATGTTCATCACAAATATTAAGGCTTGAAGCTAAAAGCCAATATCCGCATGAACGGTTTTTTAAAGGTGGAATTTGGTTTGACACTATTCAAATTACGCCAGTAAGCAAAGTTCAAGCTGAAACAAAAGGTGACTTATGAGTGCCCCTAGTCATGTAAACAGTGTATCAACGAAATTTTTGATGATGCTGTCAGGTCTGCTTATTTTTCTAGCTCCATTGTTTATGAACCAATTTGAGGAAAGGTTTGAGCTAGGTGCTCAAATCATGGGTGTACTCATGCTGTTGGTTTTATTTTGGACACGTGAAAACTCCGGTAAGATTGGCTATGGCAACGGATTGTTTATTGCTATTTCACTCTTATTTGTAGCTTTATATCTTGTGCCCTTTTCTTTAGATATATGGAAAGATTTACCTGGTCGAACGTTGTATGTTGATGTGTCAAACTTTCTAACTAATCGAGGGGTTGATATAGCATACCCCGCCTTATCCCTGATACCTGAAAATACCAAACGATCACTCTTTTATCTCATTCCTTTGGTGGCTTTGTTTCTGGTTACTATGAGTTTATCCAAAACCTTAGTAAGAGGGTTGGTTGTAGTTCTGTTGAGTATTGTTTTCATTGAAGTCGCTTTAGGGATTATTCAATATGCCTCTGGCTCTGACGTCTTTTATATGGCAGATGATCATGGCAACACTGCAAGTGGTACCTACGAAAACCGTGATCATTTTGTAGGTTTAATCGAAATGTCGTTGCCCTTAGTGATTGGGCTGTTGGTTTCTTCTTATTCAGAGAGCTCAGAAAAAAGAGGATGGTTGAAGGGGGGGGGGTTAAGCGGCTCCCTAACGCTTTTAGTGCTTATTATTTTAATGCTAGTTGTGTCTTTTTTCTCTGCATCTAGAGCTGGAATCGGTTTAATTGTATTTGGAGTTGTCGTTTCAGTATTTGTATTTGCAAAAAATGTTGGAAAGGTTAAGTCTCTTGGTTTCCTAGTAATTTCTAGTGTTATAGGTAGTATTATTGCTTTTAAGGTAGGTATTGTACCTATACTTAATCGCTTCGCTAGTGACCCCATGGAAGATGAAAGATGGCGTATTTTAGAAAATACCAAGAGGATTATTAGTGATATGTATCCATGGGGAAGTGGGCCAGGTACTTTTCCTCAAGTTTACCGTGCGTATCAACCTATAGAGCAGCAGAATTTTATCAATCAGGCACATAATGACTTTTTAGAAATTATTTCTGATATGGGCTTATTTGGAGCATTAATCATAGCAACATTTTTAATGTTATATCTTCTTCGCTGGGTTTATTTAATGAGAAGTGCGCGACAGAGTGCTTTTATAAATTTACAAATAGGTGCGGGTATCGGCATGTTGCTGATGTTGCTACACAGTTATGTAGATTTTAACTTGCATCAGATGGCAAATGCGTTGGTTTTTGTTTTCCTTGCGGGGATATTCTTCCGACTTAGCCGACAATAGCCGTTATAGACTTCAATATATTTTTGGGGTTGTTGTAGTCGATGTTTATAAGGGTTCGATGATTATCGTTTTCTAGAATAAGACTGGGGAATCCTTGTGCCCCAACGACCTTGCCAAATGTATATTATCTAATAGAGACCTTTGTACGAAAGATATGACGGATATAGCAAGCTAAATAATTGAGTTGACCGTTTTGATAAAACGGCAAGCTCACTAAAAAATGGCTTGAATTTCCTCTATTTCTGCTAAAAATTCGGCCAATAGCTCGGCTATTACCCTCTTTTTTAGCA
>DRMA01000254.1 GCA_011375245.1 Thiothrix sp.
TAGATGCAATTGCCTCTGCAATTTGCTCAGCTGCATCTGATTGACTCACTGAGGCTGCGGAAATACCTGCGATTAGTTCAGCGAGCTGCGTCGAAACATTCTCAATTTCATTGAGCGAGTCTTTTGCATTTTCTGCATTACGAGTGCCATCTACAACATTAGCAGTGGTCAACTCCATTGATACGACAGCCTCTTCCGTATCAGCAAGTATGGCTTTAACTAGCACCTCGATTTTACGAGTTGCTTCTGAAGCATCTAAGGAAAGTTGCTGCACTTCATCCGATAAAGCTGAAAAGTTTTGGCTATTATTTTGTGTTTTTGCCGCAGAAGCTTGTATAGCGGCATTTAGTGCCAAAACATTAGTTTGCTCTGCAATTTCATTCATCAAGTGAACAATTTTACCAATCTCTTGTGAGCTTTCGCTTAATCTTTTAATACGTTTTGATGTGCTTTGTATTTGCTCACGAATAGCACTCATACCCGTGATCGTATCACGTACTGTTGCAGCTCCTGCATGGGAAATCTCCAACGATTTCTGGGCGACTTCTGCCGAACTACTGGCATTTTTTGATACTTGTTTAATTGAATCAATTAAGGCAGAAATAGATCTTGAAGAGTCATCAATTTTTTGTTTTTGTTGCTGACTGGATGCCGATAATAACTGAATATTTTTATCCGCATTACTCGCATAACGGGTTAATTCACCTGATGTATTGTTGATTTTAGTTACCAAAATACGTAAGGCTTCAACAGCATAATTGACAGAATCCGCAATAGCTCCCGTAATACTTTCCGTAACCGTTGCTCTTATTGTGAGGTCACCCTCTGCTAAGGTATTCATTTCTTCCAGCAATTGTACAATTGCTGCTTGCTGCTTTTCGTGTTGTCGACTTGAAAATTTTATACGTTTTCGGGCTTGTTTAAATAACAAATACCCCAGCAAAATTGCTGTCAACAGAGCCAACGCTCCAAAAACGAAACCTCCTAATTTATAAAGAGCATTTTTTTCTTCGCGTTCTTGTAACTTATCTTTTAACTTCAAAATTGCTCGTAGCAGAATTCGAGACTGTGTCTCAATAGAAAACGATGCGTTAGACAACTTATTAAGTGCTGGAGCAACATCTAATATCGTGCTAATTGTCTCACTCACTTCGCGAAAAGAGGTGGAAGTCTCCTTCAGTAACCTTATCGCTGATTTTTGTTTTACTGCGGTAATATTCTTAGTGCTATTACCTTTTAGCAAGGCGTTGATCACTTGCCCAAACTCTTCTGTATCTGATGCAAACTGCTCTGCTGCTGCCTCTACATCCTTATCTCCGCTGAGTACACGATTGAGATTATTATCAATTCGCTGTAATAACATGGATTGACGTGCAACCATGACAATTTGTTTTGCTGGCAAATTTTCATTCAATAAACGTCGGGTAATTTTTTCTGATTGCTTATGCAAACTAGGAATCAATTGATTAATACTTTCTGCATGCTTCTTAGTATCAGAGATTATTTTCTGCCCAAAGAGAATCATATCCACCTTTTCTCGATAAACTTTCCATTCTTTATCAAGTAAAGCCACTTCTGTTTGGTATTTTTCTGAAAAATCAGGGTCAACTTCTCTAATGAGCTTTAAATTAGCATCAAACTTATCTCGCAATTCTTTTATGTATTCAAACGCCTTTGTACCATCTAATAAGACTGATTGAGATGTGCTTGCAGCAATCTGTTGGGAAAGTAGACTTTGCTCAGATAGAAGTGACAGGTAACGCTGAGTCTTTGAATTTTCAACTGCCGCATATTCAAAAGCCACAACCATGCAACCAATAAACACGATAAGTGCCATAATTGGTAACCAAGACAAGCCTCCTTGTGAGTCATTTTGATATGTTGCGGGCATTATTATTCTTTTTCCAAGCAGCTAGGATTTATACATCGATAAAATTTCGATGCTGTTTTATTTTATCAATGACAAGTACAAAAACCTTTTCATTATTTTGCTTTCTGTACTGATCACAATAATCAAGTATCCCACTAGCTTCTTTATCATCATTATGTTGTATTTTACTTTTATGTAGCCAATGGTGCTGGATACCTTCTACTTTCTGTACATACAGCCCCAAAAAACTGTCGAGTGTTTGAATCACTAAAATTCGCACCTCACTGCTCTTGTGGCTATCGTTTTCTTCCTCTAAAAGTAAAGCTGCCAAGTCAATTAATGGTAGTAAGTTCCCTCTGTAGCTGGTCAACCCCTTAAACCAGTTCTGTGTATCGGGTACTTGTGTTATCAAGGTTGCAGGAATAATTTCCTCTATATCATTTTGACGCACCAATACATCATGCCCAGCAATATCGACTTGTAAAAAACTGTTTCCCTCAGAGTCTGTATTCTCTTCACGGTACTGAATACGTTTCTTTTCACGTAATAGCGACATACCAAGCAGTAATTCATAGGGCGTTGCCATTAGCCCACACACCTCTGTAAGTGTTTCTCTACAACAGATAACAGCTTATCTTTATGCATGGGCTTTACCATATAAGCGACTGCACCTTGTCGCATTGCCCACATTCGATCTGTCACTTGATCTTTAGAGGAATAAACAATAACGGGAATATTGCTTGTTTTACTGTTTTGTCCCAGTTCACGTGTTGCTTGAAAGCCGTTTACGCCTGGCATCACCACATCCATAATTATAAGATCGGGCTTTTGTACCTCAGCAACTGCAATGCCTTCCTCGCCATTGCAAGCCTCACTCACCTGATAACCTTGCTTCTCAAAAATCGACCTAAGTACATAAGTTTCCGTGGGGGAGTCATCTACAATCAGGATATGTGGCATCAGAGAATCCTCGACAGACTTAGAGCGTCATTTCTAATTCTTCAAAATCATCAAGGTCAAAATCCATGTCATCATTAGCTTGCTCACTTTCAGCTTCTTTTTTTACATCTGTTGGTTTCACATGCTTTTGAATGGCAGCTACCAAGTCATTACGAGTAAAAGGTTTAGTAATATAGCTTTCAGAGCCTGCTAAGCCCCCACGAGCCATATCGAAAATACTATCTTTACTAGAAAGCATTACAACGGGAATATCACGATACTCTGGATGCCCTTTGATGAGGGCACAAGTTTGATAGCCATCCAGCCGTGGCATCATGATATCGACAAATACCATATCGGGTCGATCACTGGCAATTATCGCCAATGATTCGAAACCATCACTAGCAAGTAGCACCTTACAACCTTGTTCAGATAATAAAATTTCTGCCGTACGGCGAATGGTTTTACTGTCATCAATAACCATAACAGTCATGCCGACAGGAATATTATCCAGTGTATCTAAATCAGAATTATTCATTTTAATTACTTTCTTTTTATTTTTATGATGAGAATTTTCAAGAAGTCTCTACTAAGGTGACTCTGAATAACAGTAAGCACATAAGTGAAAGAGCAAGCGATCACGTCTCGGTAATTCTATGCCTGATCTTATGAATAGAGGCTTAAACTACTTCTTTCCCCAAAATATATGGAAGTCATCGGGTAGCGTTGATTTTCTCGACAAACTGCTAAGTTTTATTGTGGAGCGGCGTTTTTGTAATCGATTATACTCTTCCATGATACTACCCACATAGTTTTGTGTTTCTCTATATGGCGGAACACCATCATGCTTTAAAACCGCACCTGGTCCCGCATTATAGGCCGCTAAAGCCAATTGCTTGTCACCACGAAAACGTTCTAATTGGCGACTAAGGTATTTCACACCTCCACGAATATTTTGA
>DRMA01000255.1 GCA_011375245.1 Thiothrix sp.
TAGAACTGGTTGCTGAACAATTAAATGCAGTCAATACTGATGAGGTAGGAGTACTGGCTTCATCACGTGCTACTACTGAAGAATTGTATTTGTTACAAAAATTAATGCGAGCAAAAGGGATCAATAATATTGATCATCGTTTACGTCAAACTGATTTTACTGATCAAGCTAAAGCACCGCAGTTTCCATGGTTAGGAATGCCGATTAATGCATTAGAGACTGTTGATGCTATCCTGTTAGTGGGGGCTGATATTCGCCATGATCAACCCATGGCAAATCACTGGTTACGTAAAGCAGCATTAAAAGGGGCGAAAGTTAGCGTATTAAGTAGCTGCCCTATTGATTTTAATTATCCACTTGATCGCGTTGTTATTACTGACCCTGTTTTGATGGTGAGTACTTTAGGACAGGTACTTAGTGCCACGGGTAATGTTTCCAAAGCATTGTCATCCCTTACCCCTGCGGCAGATGAGCAAGCTAAAGTACTTGCTGAAACGTTGAGAAATGCTGAAAATGCCGTCATATTATTAGGTAATCAGGCCGTACAACATCCTGCCTTTTCTCAGTTGCGTGCTTTGAGTGCTGAACTAGCAAGTAATACGGGGGCAACGTTATCTTATTTATCGGAATCTGCTAATACTGTTGGTGCATGGTTAACAGGTATTGTACCGCACCGTCTAGCAGGTGGTGTTGCGACGAAAACGGAAGGTTTACATAGTGCTGATATGCTGATGTCTGCATTAAAGACATTGGTGTTGTTTGATGTAGAGCCCACTTTTGATTGTGATGATCCACAAAAAGCCATTGGGGCATTGGATCATGCCAAGGTGATTGCTTTTACCTCATTTGCTAGTGAACAGCTACGTGCCTCGGTTGATATTTTACTACCCATTTCAACCTTTGCTGAAACATCAGGAACTTATATTAATGCTGAAGGCAAGCAGCAAAGTTTCCGTGGTGTGGCAAAAGCCCCTGCTGATGTCAAACCGGGATGGCGAATATTGCGGGTATTAGGTGGTGTGCTAGAGCTTGATGGCTTTGAGTATATGAGTAGCAAAGATGTTTTAGATGAGTTTAATCAAACCGTTAGCATCGTGCCTGATAATACGTATAACCTTGATGATAATGATGATTTCTCAGCGTTATCAATAGAATTAGACAATCATTCGATGTTGCAGCGAATTGGCGCAGTACATATGTATTCGGGAGATTCTCTGGTGCGACGCGCAACCGCTTTGCAAAAGACGTTTTCTATTGCACGCGATGCAGTACGCATTCATCCTAGTGATGTCAAGAAGCTAGGTATATCAGGTGAAGAATCAGTCGTGATACAACAAGGAGATGGTCGTGTGGTGATGAGCCTCGTTGAAGATCCATCAATACCTGAGGGTTGTGTGCATTTACTTTCTGCGACAAGTAAAGCGACAGCGCTTGGGGCATCCTATGGTCATGTTACTGTTCAAGGAGGAAGCTAATGGAATTCTTTTCTTCCATTTGGGGGTTTGTGCCTGAATGGTTACAGATTCTTATTGTTATCTTGTTGAAAATAGTCGCTATTATTCTGCCATTGATTCTTGCAGTTGCTTATACTACTTATGCAGAACGTAAGATTATTGGTTATATGCAAGATCGTCTTGGACCGAATCGAGTTGGGCCTAAAGGCTGGCTACAACCTATAGCTGATACCGTCAAGCTGATGTTCAAGGAGATTCTCCAGCCAACAAAAGCAAGCGTTGCTGTTTTCTATATTGCTCCTCTGTTAGCATTGGCTCCCGCATTAATTGTGTGGGCTGTTATACCCTTTTCTGAAACGATGATTTTAGCTGACATTAATGTCGGTTTATTATTTATTTTGGCGATTGCATCACTTGATGTTTTTGGCATTATTTTGGCAGGTTGGGCATCTAATTCTAAGTATGCCATTTTGAGCTCATTGCGTGCTGGTGCTCAGGTTGTTTCGTACGAAATAGCGATGGGATTTGCCTTGGTGGGTGTTCTTATGGCAGCGGGTAGCTTGAATCTGAATGATATTATTAAAGCGCAGTCAGGCAATATAACCGATTGGTTTGTTTGGCCGTTATTTGGTTTATTTGCCGTATTCTTTATTTCAGGGGTTGCTGAAACAAACCGCGCCCCTTTTGATGTTGCTGAAGGTGAGTCAGAAATTGTTGCGGGTTTCCATGTTGAGTATTCTGGCATGGCATTTGCCTTATTCTTTCTTGCTGAATATGCCAGTATGTTAATGGTTTCAACCTTAGCAGGGGTATTGTTTTTGGGAGGGTGGTTATCACCTTTTCAGGGATTAGATTTTCTCATTGATCTACCTATTATTGGGATGTTCTTTGGTAATGGAGTACATTGGTTGTTATTAAAAACAGCCTTCTTTATCTTCCTCTATTTTTGGTTTCGAGCTACTTTCCCTCGTTATCGTTATGATCAGATTATGCGGTTAGGATGGAAGATTCTTATTCCTGTAACCTTGGTTTGGATATTTCTAGAAGGTGCTGCCATCGCTTTAGGCTGGAAACCATGGTTATCATGAGGAGTTGGTTATGATTGCAAATATGAAGCATTACTTTAAATCGTTCGCGTTATTAGAATTATTTAAAGGATTGAAGGTGACAGGGACACATCTTTTTAGCAAAAAAGTAACCATACAATATCCTGAAGAAAAAACACCCATTTCGCCGCGTTTTCGGGGGCATCATGCCTTGCGTCGCTATCCCAATGGTGAAGAACGCTGTATTGCTTGTAAATTATGTGAGGCAGTTTGTCCAGCATTGGCAATTACCATTGACCTTGAAGAACGTGACGATGGTACAAGACGTACCACGCAATATGACATTGATATGTTTAAATGCATTTATTGTGGTTTTTGTGAAGAAGCGTGTCCTGTTGATGCCATTGTTGAGACAAAAATATTTGAGTATCACTTTGAAGAACGGGGTGAAAATATCATGACGAAAGAAAAATTATTAGCCTTTGGTGATAAGCATGAAGTGATGATTGCCAAAGATAAAGCCGCTGATGCGCCATACCGTTAAGCTTAGGAGCTATTGTTATTATGGGTTTTGAGCAAGTTGTATTTTATTTATTTGCCACAGTACTAATAGCAGCTGCTATTAGTGTGGTGACAGTGCGTAACCCTGTTTATGCGGCACTATTTTTGATTCTCGCCTTTTTTAGTAGCTCTGCTACATGGATTATGATGGAGGCAGAATTTTTAGGTGTTGTTTTAATACTGGTTTATGTGGGTGCTGTGATGGTGCTTTTCCTATTTGTTATTATGATGCTAGATATCAACTTAGAGGTCATACGTGAAGGCTTTATGCGTTATTTGCCTGTTGGTATTTTGGTAGCGGTGGCTATTGCAGCAGAAATGATCTTGATTCTAGCATCAGACAAGCTTGATAAACCGATGCCGCAACCTGCACCTGCTGATTATGATAATACCAAAGCACTAGGTGAAGTTTTATACACACAGTATGTATATCCATTTGAGATTGCTGCCGTTATTTTATTAGTGGCGATGATTGCAGCAATTGTGTTAACGCATCGAAAACGTTCACGTTCAAAATCACAAAATCCATCTTTGCAAGTGCGGGTTACAAAGGGTAGTGATCGCGTTCGTCTGGTGAAAATGAAATCTGAAGGGAAGGTGGGAGAGTAATATGGTTCCTTTATCTCATGTACTGATTGTAAGTGCGCTACTTTTCTCTATTAGTGTGGCAGGTATGGTTATTAACCGTAAAAACCTGCTCATTTTATTGATGTGTATTGAGTTAATGTTACTTGCAGTTAATATTAACTTTATCGCTTTTTCCTACTTCAATGGTGATTTAA
>DRMA01000256.1 GCA_011375245.1 Thiothrix sp.
ATTTATCCCTCACAGAAAATAAACAGGCATTAACTATTTTAGCGAAACATCAAGATGACCCATCAGACGAAGTAAAAGAGGTAGTCGCTGACAGTATTGAAACATTGAAACGAATGAACAATTAGCTATCTTAGCAACACAATTTAACATGAAATTTAACAGTAAATCTTAACCGTAAAACACTTATATCGTTAGCACTAAGCAGGCAAAGTATAGTCACTGGATCGGGGCGGTGCTTTTAATCAAAAAATAAAAGCTCACCATTTATAAAATACTGAAATTAATTATAATTTTCTAAATTCATTAAAAAATGAAAGGAAAAAATCATGTTACAAGATAGTTCTTTTTACATTGCATTAGTCGGCGTAATAGCCTTTATATTATTCTTATTGGGAAGCCTCAATACAGCAAGTCTTTTTGAAGGTAGTGAACACGATGGTGTTTACGATGCTAAAGACTAGTCATCATTACAACAACTTCATTTTTATCTCTATCAACACGCATAAAATAACGCCTATATGTTGGTGGAGATAACAATTATACCAATCATGTACGTTGCTTAAGAAATAAAAAATAAAAATCAAATAACATAGATAATCCTGCCCATCTTAATTATTATCTTATCGTTCTACAAAATAGAATGATAAGATAATATTATTCTATTTTACAAATTATTTTCTGCTGGTTATAGTAGCCCCACTTTCACTAACCACAGGAAAAAAATCATGTTTACCAACAAAGAAGGACAAACAATCCCCAAGGTTACCTTCCATACACGCCAAAACCATGAGTGGGTTGATGTTGATAGCACCAGTCTTTTTGAGGGTAAAAATGTCATTGTCTTCTCATTACCAGGTGCATTTACGCCAACCTGCTCATCGTCTCATGTACCGCGTTACAACCAACTAGAAGCTGTTTTCAAACAAAATGGTGTTGATGACATTATTTGTATATCCGTTAATGATGCCTTTGTCATGAATGAATGGCAACAAGACCAAAAAGCCGAAAACATTACTTTTATGCCTGATGGCAATGGTGACTTCTCTGAAGGCATGGGCTTATTAGTTGACAAACAACACCTTGGTTTTGGTAAACGCTCATGGCGCTACTCCATGTTTGTCAAAAATGGCGTGATTGATAAAATGTTTATTGAAGCGGATGAGCCAGGCGATCCATTCAATGTCTCTGATGCAGATACAATGCTTGAATACATTGCCCCTAATGCTGAAAAGCCCCATGATGTAACCATTATGAGCCGTTCTGGTTGCCCTTATTGCGCAAAGGCAAAAGCACGTTTACAGGAAGCAGGCATGGAATATGATGAGCTTGTACTCAATAAGCACTATACTAGCCGCAGTTTACGTGCAATAGCGGGTGTTGAATCCGTACCACAAATCTTTATTGATGGTGATTTAATTGGTGGTTCCGATGCACTAGAAGAATGGTTTTCTTAACACAACTATAGACTTTCACATAAATTTTACCCTTCAACTACACTCAAGGAGCTAATTCCTTGAGCATAACCGCAAGGCAATGAAAATTTAGCAGGTGAATATCTATATTATAATAACTCCAGAGCAAGGTTAAATTATGAGTAAACACTATGATCTTATCGCCATTGGTGCTGGCAGTGGCGGTTTATCCGTCGCTGAACGTGCTGCAAAATACGGTGCTAAATGTGCTGTTATTGAAGCAAATGAGCTGGGCGGAACCTGTGTCAATGTTGGCTGTGTACCCAAAAAAGTCATGTGGTATGGTGCGTCACTTGCTCATGCACTCAAAGATGCAGAAGATTATGGCTTTAACCTTAAGACTGACGGTTTAAACTGGGAAAAGCTCGTAATGAAGCGTGACAACTTCATTGGTGGCATTAATGACTGGTATCACGACTACTTAGCCGAATCAGGCGTTGACATCATCGAAGGTCACGCAAACTTTACGGATGATAAAACACTTCACGTTGATGGTGAAAGCTACACCGCAGACCATATTGTTATTGCCACAGGTGGTCGCCCCATTGTGCCAGAAGACATTGAAGGCGCTGAACTAGGCTATACCTCCGATGGTTTTTTTAATGATATCGACGAGGAACAACCGCAAAAAGTCGTTGTTGTTGGTGGTGGCTATATTGCCCTTGAATTGGCAATGATGATGCAAGGCTTTGGTTCTGATGTCACTATTATGCATCAAGGCTGGCCTGTATTAATTGGTTTTGATGCTATGATCAAAAAAAACCTACGCCAAGAAATGCAGTCCAGTGGCTTAATCATTAATGATGATGACATTATCAGCAAAATCGAACAACAAAACGACGGCAAAGTAACAATTCACATCCAAGATGGCAACAATATTACAGATGTTGATGCACTCATTTGGGCAATTGGACGTAAACCCAATACAGATACCATTGGCTTAGAAAACACCGCTGTTAAAGTGACAAAAACAGGCATGATTGTGGTCGATGAGAAAGAAAAAACCACGGTTGATACCATCTATGCCATTGGTGACATTATTGGCAAAGCGCCACTTACCCCCGTTGCTATTGCCGCAGGTCGCCGCTTAGGAGATCGTTTATATGGAGGTATGCCAACTCGCCTAATGAGCTATGATTCTATTGCAACGGTTATGTTTACCCACCCTCCCATTGGCACTGTTGGCTTAAGCGAAGAAGTTGCTCGTGAACAATATGGTGACGCAGTTAAAATCTATAAAACAGAATTTGTCCCCATGTATCATCAAATGACACGACATAAACCTAAAACTGCCATGAAATTAATTGTCACAGGCAAGGAGGAAAAGATTGTTGGTTGCCATATGATTGGCTTAGGCGTTGATGAAATGCTGCAAGGCTTTGCAGTAGCAATTCGCATGGGAGCAACCAAGCAAGACTTTGATGATACCATTGCTATTCATCCAGTGAGCGCAGAAGAGTTAGTAACAATGAAATAAGATTTATCATTAATGAGAAGCGCCCTATTCTAATATTGTTATTCATAGAGGAAAAACACCATGAAATTATATTTTTTACATTACTTATCAATAGGTACTTTAGTTATCTCAAGTCTATTTCCCTCTGTTGCAACAGCGAATATAGAAGTTCCCCCTGCCAATGGCATTGCCTTACCTGAAAACTACAAAGACTGGCGCGTTATCTCAATGTCACATCGTACTGACAATAAAACAGTACGTGTTATTTTAGGCAATGATATTGCCATCAAAGCAGCGCGTGCTAAACAAACCAATCCATGGCCTGATGGTACAATTATTGGCAAAATGGTTTGGAAAGAAATGGAGAAAAAAACTTGGCCATCGGCAATTGCCCCCGACAAATTTGTTCATGCTGAATTTATGGTTAAAGACACTGAAAAATTTAAGGATAATGGCACGGGCTGGGGCTGGGCGCGTTGGTTAGGTACAGAACAAAAACCGTATGGTGATGCTAAAGATCATGACCAATCTTGTATTACTTGTCATACCCCTGTTAAAGGCAATGATTGGGTTTTCACCACACCCGCACCTATGCCATAAACTAATCTTAACGAAGATGTGCCATGTTTTATGAATGGCACATCTCATTTTTCCTCACAAACACCACAACATATCGTATTGATTTTACTACCTAATATCTAATTGATAAAACTATCAACATACTAATTATTCTTTTTAAAATCAGTTAGTTGAAACAAACTCTCTTCTCAACACAGTATTCCAGAGGTCATTTAAGGTTTGGGGAATAGAAGATGATGCAGTATAGTTGCTCGCTTTACCTTATATGACCGCCTATTAGAGAGGCACGCTGAACTTTTTTAGTAAGCCATTACTCTCAAGCAACAGTTGTATTCTTGTATTTAGGAACGGTGATTTAAGTCGCATTAACTCATCCCTCCCCTTAAGTGTAATAAATTAAAATTGTAAAACTTAACATGATTGAAAGTCTGGTAATTGTAGAGTCGCCTGCTAAAGGTAAGACCATAAAAAAATATCTTGGTAAAGGTTTTGAGGTACTCGCCTCTTACGGACACGTGCGTGACCTTATTCCTAAAGATGGTGCCATTGATACTGAAAATGGCTTTTCCATGAAATATCAAGCCATTGAACGCAATGAAAAACATGTTCGGAGCATAATAAGAGCGCTAAAAACCGCCACCAACCTCTATCTCGCTACTGACCCTGATCGCGAAGGGGAAGCCATTGCATGGCATTTACATGAGTTATTAAAAGAAAAAGGTAAGCTAGAAGGCAAAAACGTACAGCGTGTTGTCTTTCACGAAATTACTAAAAAAGCTGTTCAAGAAGCAGTGGCTAATCCACGTGATATCGCACAAAACCTCGTTGATGCCCAACAAGCACGACGCGGTTTAGATTATCTAGTTGGCTTTAATTTATCGCCATTGTTATGGAAAAAAATAAAATATGGTTTATCAGCAGGTCGTGTACAAAGCCCTGCACTACGTCTAATTACTGAACGCGAACTAGAAATAGAAGCCTTTAAACCCGTAGAATATTGGCGCTTGACCGCTGAAGTAGAGAAAGACGCACAACCTTTTAGCGCACGCTTACATACATGGCAAAATAAAGCCCTAAAGCAATTTGATATAAATAATAAAGCACTTGCCACTGAAGTAAGAGAGAGCTTAGTCGCCGATGCTAATGGTGAATTAGAAGTTACTGAAGTAAAGAAGAAGCAACGTAAACGTAATCCGCTTGCACCTTTTACCACCTCAACACTGCAACAAGATGCAGCAGGTCGCTTACACTTCACCACCCATCGCACCATGCGTATTGCACAACAGCTCTATGAAGGCATTGATTTAGGCGCAGGACCTGTGGGTTTAATTACCTATATGCGTACTGATTCCGTAGCATTAGCTGATGAAGCCATCACTGAACTACAGCAAGTGATTGAAAAACGCTATGGCAAAGAAAATGTTAACCCTCAAATACGGGTATTCAAAACCAAATCAAAAAATGCTCAAGAAGCACACGAGGCGATTCGCCCGACTTCCGCTGCGAATATCCCTGAAGAAATTAAACACTATTTAAATGAAGAGCAATACAAACTCTACCGTTTAATTTGGCGACGCACTGTTGCCTGCCAAATGATTCATGCAGTAATGGATACCGTATCGGTTAACTTATCTGCCAATGAGCACAGCTTTTTTAGAGCATCAGGTTCAGCGATTCGCTCGCCTGGTTTCTTATTAGCTTACCAAGAAGGCTCAGAACCACTCGGCGATGGCAAAGAAAAACTGCTGCCACCATTAACAGAAGGCGAAAAGATCAAGCTACACGACATCCTTGCAACACAACACTTTACCGAACCACCACCACGTTACTCTGAAGCCAGCTTAGTCAAAACATTAGAAGAATACGGTATTGGTCGTCCATCAACTTACGCCAGTATTATTTCTACCTTACAATCACGTGAATATGTTGAGCTAGAAAGCCGTCGTTTTCACCCAACTGACATTGGGCGTATTGTGAATCGTTTTTTAACACAACACTTCACTCAATACGTTGATTATGATTTTACGGCTAACTTAGAGAATGAACTCGATATTATTGCTCGTGGTGAAAAAGAATGGATTCCATTAATGGAGGCATTTTGGAAACCCTTCCATAAACTCGTCATTGATAAAGAAGAATCTGTCTCACGTGATGAAGTCCTACAAGCACGCGAATTAGGCACTGATCCAAAATCAGGTAAACCTGTATCCGTACGTATGGGTCGTTATGGACCTTATGTACAAATTGGTACACGTGATGATGAAGAAAAACCTAAATTTGCTGGCTTATTGCCTGGACAAAAAATGGATGCATTAACCTTTGAACAGGCAATGGAACTGTTCAAAATGCCACGTGATCTTGGCGTGAGTCCAGAAGGCGAAAAAATCAGTACTAGTATTGGACGCTTTGGCCCTTATGTAAAATATGATAGTAAATTTGTTTCATTAAAGAAAGAAGATGACCCGTACACCATTACCTTAGAAAGAGCGCTAGAACTCGTTGCAGAGAAAAAGCAAATAGAACTAGACCGCATTATTCTTGATTTTAAAGAAGAAGGTATTCAAGTCTTAAAAGGACGCTGGGGGCCCTTTATTACCAATGGTGATAAAAATGCCAAAATGCCTACTAAAGAGACCGACCCAACAACATTAACCTTAGAACAATGCATCGAGCTACTCGAAAAAGCACCAGAGAAAAAAACCAAAGGACGCAAAAAAGCAGCAACAAAGAAAAAACCTGCGGCTAAAAAGAAAGCGCCTGCGAAGAAAACAACAACCACTAAAAAAACTACGGCTAAAAGGAAAGCACCAGCAAAGAAAGTAACAACCGCTAAAAAAACTACGGCTAAAAAGAAAGCACCAGCAAAGAAAACAGCAACCACTAAAAAACCTGCGGCTAAAAAGAAAGCACCTACGAAGAAAACAACAACTGCTAAAAAACCTGCGGCTAAAAAGACAGAAACTAATAAAAAAGACGATGCTGAATAAGGTCTCGTCTAACCCCGATTACTTTTATAATCAATAGGTAATTTTGTAGGTTGGGATTCGTTTCTCTCAACCTACACGTAAAAATACTTTGACACTATGCTAGTTAGCCCTCACATTGACGACATTGCCTCCCTCATTAAACAAAAAGGCATTATCGCCTACCCAACTGAAGCTGTTTTTGGTCTAGGCGGTGACCCTCAATGTGAATACAGTATTCAGCGTATTCTAACCATTAAACAACGCTCTGCCAGTAAAGGTCTTATTCTTATTGCTGCATCATTAAAACAACTAGCTCCTTATATTCAGCCCCTTACTAATAAAGCTACTCAACGAATACAAGCAATCGCCCCCCACCCTACCACATGGCTCGTACCTGCAAGCCAAAATACTTCATCATTATTAACAGGTGAGCATAAAACGCTTGCTATTCGCCTTACTCAACATCCTAGCTGTATCGCTTTATGTAATACCCTTGGTCATCCATTAATCTCAACCAGCGCCAATCCTACGGGTCTTCCTCCTGCAATAACAATAAACCAAGTAAAAACGTATTTCCCATTTTCTATTGATGGCATTTTAAAAGCATCATTAGGTCATGCAACCTCACCCTCAGAAATTAGAGATCTACGAAGCAATCAACGCATTCGCTAAACCAATTCCTCTTCTTTTGTCATAAAAAATAAATAAACTAATAATAAATATTAATTAGAATGTGTTATTTACACACATACTTGACTAAAATTATGATAAATATCATACTGTTTTACAGCTGGTCTGCTCAATGACACCAGTTATCTTGGAACTTCTTGTTAATTTTGAAGCTTTTTATTGATTGAAATTGCTTTATTTGTCTATAGAATCAAAACGGATTGCTTATTATGTAATACCGCGTTAGGAAAAATAACGCATGACTTGATCAGATCTTCCTTACTCTTTCTATTATTATTGACTCTTTTTAGGAGAATACATATGGACGCAGCAAATGTTTCAGAACTTATCAGCTTACTTGCCATTGGTGCCATTGCAGGTTGGTTAGCAGGAATTTTATTAAAAGGACGTGGTTTTGGTCTTATCGGTAATATCATTGTAGGTGTCATTGGTGCAGTTATTGGTGTTTTTACCAGTGGATTACTTGCTAGTGTTATAACGTTACCCTTCAGTGCATTAATTAATACCATTATCTGGTCAACCGTTGGTGCTGTCATCTTACTCTTTGTTATTGGCCTATTTAAAAAATAGCTTCAATAATTTTTTGGAACGAGGATCATGGGATCATGCACCACAACATGCTCCTCGTTTCAATGATAAAACTCATCCATCTTGAAATTGCAAAAAATGTTCAACGCTCCATCCCTAAAAAAACATAAGAAAATAAACGAATGCCCATGTATATGAATCCACTTTTTCACGCAATTTAAGCCAACAAAACACCGATAAACGGTATATTATTAACAACAAAAGGTAAATAAAACCAATACTTAGCGAATTCATC
>DRMA01000257.1 GCA_011375245.1 Thiothrix sp.
AGACGTTGTAGGGCGGATAAGGTACGCCATCCGCCACATGACTACGTAGCATGGTGGATGGCGTGCCTTATCCACCCTACGGAGTTATGCTCTATTTGTTAAAATAATTATGATTATCTACTTACGCTAATCTGATACTTTCACAACCTCTATTGTGTGAGAATTGTAATAAGAAACAAAAAATGATAGTAACGAGTTTTATGTGTGTTGAATTTAAAAAAATGAAAAAAATCAGCTAAACATCTATATTTTCAAAGGCATACCAATTTGAAGTTGAAAACCTGGTGTTGCTTCATTCAAACCAATCTTAGTACGAATACTGATAAATCGTTTAGCAGAAACCTTTAGGTTTCCTCCTATCGCTAATGCGGCGGTGTGTTTATCACTATTAACAACGTTGACACCATTGATCGTTGTTTTCATTGCCCACCCTTGTTCCAAACCAAAATTCATACTAAAGCTATCGGTTAAGGAATAAGACGCTCCAAAGGAAAGATCATAGGCATTGCCAGGCTTAATGCTACCAATGGTGCTTTTTTTATCCTTGAAATTCCATGTATACCCTACCCCCGCATAAAGGAAGGCTGGATCATCTTGTTTCATTGCGCGTATGCCCGTACGTAGGCTGTTAAAGCCTGAACCTAAACCCAGTTTTTCAGTGTTTTCGTAGCTATCTTTTCCTGTTGTGGTTTTCCATGTGGCATCCCCCACAAGATTGGGGAGTCGATGATTATGTTTAAACAGTTGCTTACTATAAGTGAGTCGAATATCACCAAGACCTCGTACGCTTTTACGCGTTTGTGTCGTTGTTTGTCCTTCATCATTAGTCAGCTCTTCGCTTTCTTGGCGATAAGGAATGCTAAGACTAATTTGGCTATTGGCAGCTAATGAACGACTCACAAAAAGGCTAAGCGTATGACCTGTACGTACAATATCTTGTGATTCAATATTACCTGCAACAAAAATAGGTAATAAACTAAAACCATCCACATATAATTGGTTGCCTGTTGTTTCACTCATACTGTATTGCAGTAGTATTTTTAGTTTACCTGCGACTGGAAAGGGTGATGGCTTGGGTGGTAAACGTTGTGTTATTTTTTTATTTTTACGTTTATTTTTGCGTTTATTTTTGGTGGTTTTCGTTTTTTGTTGCTTAGCATGATTTTTCGTTGTTGCTGCATCGAGTTGTTGATAGAGCGTTGTATTAGCCTGTACATTGCCATGAAAAATAAAGACCAAACAAGGCAAAGAAAACCGTATCAGTAAAGAATGTTTCATTTCGATAAAACCATGGGTGTTGTGTTTACAATAAACTTATCAAAATCTTGTTGAGGCCAAGCATTTGGTAACATTTGTTCAGTACTCATCGAGTTTTCAGCAATGGGAAGGGTCGTTGTTAATGCATTGGTTAGATTCTTATCACCTAGTGTTTTATCCTTAGGTAAAACAAAAAAAGCATAGTGTCGCTGCCACACTTTACTAAATTGATAGTGTGTCATACTGCGATTCCCCCATGCAGGATCGGCTAACAATACACGGTTATGAGTGATTTGTTTGACCACCACAAAATGCGAAATATCGTTTAAGATAACGCGTACAATACTGGGGAAATTAAGCGCTCTAAGCTCCTCAAGGCTATCAATATTATAGCTAACGGTTTTATAGCCTAACTCATGACTCAATTTTGCGATATTTAATAGTGAAAAGCCTTTTTCTTTAATAGTCGCACGCTTTTCAGGCTTAACCATCATCATTAAACCCTTGGTTATTGCATTTTCTGAATACTTTTCGCCATATTGATAATTCAAAAGCGTTGTTAAGCTTGCAGCAGCACAATTATAATCATAGTGTTGACGAACGACTTGAGCATTACGTAATGCTTTGACGCTTTTAATCGTCCCATTGACGGGGTAAATATCATCAAAACTAAAAGCATCAAAAGGACTCGCTATAGCACTATTAAGCAACACAAAAACAGAAAATAAAAAGGGATACATTACTCGCATTATTACTGTGCTATAAAAATATTTCATTATTGCAACAACTCCTGCGGTAATCCTTGCTGTAATACATGGTTGACTTGATTAATCGTTTGAGTTGTCGAGTTAATATTAACCACTAAGTTAGTAATAACCTGAACAGGCGAATTCACCGCATTAACACTAGAGAAAGCCTGCATTCCTTGTTGGGCGGCATCACTAAAAGCAAGGCTTGCCTGATTGTTCTCCTGAGTTTTTTGCAAAATATCCGCTGTGCCATAAGCGGCGACAGGAACACCACTTTTAGTGTGTCCCTCCAAGGCAATATCAAAACTACCTGTTGAATTTGGTGAGATAGAAAAACCTTTTCCCGTTTCTGCTTCCATTTGTTCGATAGACATCAGTGTTTTAGCCTGACAGTGCTGGCTAAAGGCAAAAAAAGAAAAAAAGAGTAACGTCATATTTAGCTTATTTAGCTTAAGATGTTTTTTCATAAAAGATTCTTTGAGGTTAAAAATTTAGACAACTTAAATCTTTTTGTAGGAACAAGCTGTCATAGTTGCCCCTACAAAAAATGACGGCGTGAAAAACAAGTGTTCAATTCGTTAAACGCTTACTGTTGGTTATATTGTAGTGACTGTTGTGAATTGTTTGTTTGAGTAATGTCAAAACTAGCACCACCTGTTGCTGTGGTAACCATTGATGACGTGTCGGTGCTGGCATAAATATTAGCACTATTGTCTGTAACACTGGCTACACCATTCGTGTTATACATCGCTGTTAAACCTTGCTGGGCATTATCAGCGAGTGACATGCTGGTAAGAATATTTTTCACGTTAGAGTTATCTGTTTTTGTATCAACACTAGATGTATTGTTTGATGCATTCGTAGAACGATTTGAAGCATCCGTATTTGTTGTTGTATCAACA
>DRMA01000258.1 GCA_011375245.1 Thiothrix sp.
AAGCAAGTAGTGGGGCAAATTTAGGTGATAATGATGACTATACGATTACTGTTGCTGGAAATAAAAGTGATGGAACAGTTTGTACTTCGAGTGAGGTTTGTGTGACCTATACAGTGACAGCAGTACCAAAGACGACATCACCACAAGACAATGATAGTAGCTGTAAAAAATTTACGTTAACGCATACTGGGATACAAGCTGCAGAAGATAGTGGTGCTACTGATACTTCTAGCGTTTGTTGGTGATTGATTTTAAGTCAATCTTGTTTGTTCGTTGCCCTTATAGCTTGGGTACGGCTGCTCTCCCCACAGCTGAGCCCACACCTTTACCGATAGCCTTACCAATGCCACCGCCTACAGCTCCACCAACTGTACCCCCAACAACCCCTCCTGCTGCACCTGCAACAGCGCCCGCTGCTTTAACAGGTAGTTTGACTGTTGCTATAGCTGCACTGGCTACTTGCTGTTGTGAACAAGCAGATAGATTCAGCAATACAACAAGCGTGCTAAAATAAATGGATGCTTTAGTGATTAGTTGACTGGTTAGTTTCATTGGTTTGCCCTTAAATAAAGGCAAAGACTATAACATATGCAGCATAGGCATAAAAAATGCGCGTGAATTATCCTATCTATTGGCAGCGCTTATATTATGCTAATATGCGTGCCTTAATTTAGTAATAGCAAAGAGAAGAGAAGTATGGCTGGTCATAGCAAGTGGGCGAATATTAGACATAAAAAAGCAGCAAATGATAAAAAAAGAGCGAAAACATGGACAAAAGTTATTCGCGAAATAACGGTTGCTGCGCGTGAAGGTGCTACTTCTAATCCTGATGATAATCCTCGTTTGCGTTTAGCTATTGATAAAGCGCTTAGTACCAATATGCCGAAGGATACGATTGAACGTGCAGCAAAGCGTGGTGCAGGTGAGCTAGAAGGGGTTAATGTTGAGGAGATTCTCTATGAGGGCTATGGTCCTGGCGGTATTGCTATTATGGTTGATTGTATGACCGATAATCGTAATCGTACGGTTTCTGAAGTACGTCATGCTTTTTCTAAAGCGGGGGGGAATTTAGGTACAGATGGTTCCGTTGCTTATATGTTTAAGACCTTGGGTGTTTTTCCTTTTCCCAAAGGCACTGATGAAGAAGCATTAATGGATATTGCTTTAGAAGCGGGGGCTGATGATGTAGTTGCCGAAGAAGATGGCTCTTTTGAAGTGTTATGTACACAGGCTGATTTTGTAACGGTTGATGCGGCATTAACGAAAGCAGGTTTCAATACGAATGAGGGCGAAGTAACCATGCGTGCTGATCTTTTGACAACACTTGATGCTACTGAGGCGGCAAAGCTATTGCGTTTGGTGGATGCTCTGGAAGAACTTGATGATGTGCAAGACGTGTATAGTAATGCCGATATCCCTGACGCAGTGATGGAAGCGATGGCTCAGGGGTAATTATTATTGGCTATTATTTTGGGGATTGATCCAGGATCGCGCTTTACAGGGATTGGTGTGATTGAAAATGATGGGTATAAAAGCCGTCATCTTTACCATACGTGCTTAAAACTGGGTAATGGAGCAATGCCTCAGCGCTTAGGAAATATCTATAAGGGTATCATCGAGGTGATTGAGGCTTATTCGCCAACGCTTATGTCAATAGAGCGTGTATTTGTTTCGAAGAATGCAGCAACTGCATTGAAGCTAGGACAAGCACGTGGTGTCGCAATCTGTGCAGGTGTGATGCATCACCTAGAAATTCATGAATATGCACCGCGAGAAGTAAAACAAGCTGTGGTGGGGACAGGTGCTGCACAAAAATCACAAGTAGAACATATGACGAAAATCTTGCTTAATTTGCATGGTCAGTTACAAGAAGACGCTGCGGATGCGTTGGGTATTGCTTTGTGTCATGCCCATACAAGTGCTTTTCAAAAAAAAATAAATTATCAGTTACAATATCAGAATAAAAAAGGTCGAAAATGATTGGTCGTCTACGTGGTAGTATTGTCTATAAAAAAGCGCCTGAACTCATGCTAGAAGTCAGTGGTGTTGGTTATGAGTTGCTTGCTTCGGTAACCACCTTTGCTGATTTGCCTGAAGTTGATCAGCAAGCTGTTTTATTTACTCATTTTGTAGTGCGAGAAGATTCACAAACGTTATACGCCTTTAGTACGCTTTCAGAAAGAAGCTTGTTTCGTACCTTATTAAAAGTGAATGGTGTTGGGCCAAAAATGGCGTTGGCGATAGTGTCAGGCATGACGGTCAATGAGTTTGCACAACGTATTCATGCGGGTGATATTACAGGGTTAACGAAACTTCCTGGTGTTGGTAAAAAAACGGCTGAACGTTTGATTATTGAAATGCGTGATCGTCTTGTGGATGTTATACAGACAACAACGGGTGATAGTAATACTGCTACGTTACCTTTATCGGTTAATCATGAAGAAGAAGCAGTTACGGCTTTACTCGCCTTGGGTTATAAACCAATACAGGCAAGTAAAATGGTTAGTGCAGTGGCTGATGTTTCACTGAGTGTTGAAGAAATTATTCGTCAAGCACTGAAAGCGAGTCTTCAATGAGTGATGATGATCGTCTTATTAGTGCAAGCACTGTCTCTGAAGAACAGCAGCTAGAAAAACAAATTCGTCCACAAAAACTATCTGATTATATTGGTCAGCCTGTGGTGCGTGAGCAAATGGATATTTTTATTCAAGCAGCACAAGGAAGAGGTGAGTCGTTAGATCATGTGCTTATTTTTGGTCCTCCAGGGTTAGGTAAAACAACGCTATCACATATTATTGCCCAAGAAATGGGGGCTAATTTACGTCAAACATCGGGGCCTGTGTTGGAAAAAGCTGGAGATTTGGCGGCATTGCTGACTAACTTAGAACCTTATGATGTATTATTTATTGATGAAATTCATCGCTTAAGTCCTGTTGTTGAAGAAATTCTTTATCCTGCGATGGAAGATTTTCAGCTAGATATTATGATTGGTGAGGGACCCGCAGCGCGTTCAATTCGATTAGACTTACCCCCTTTCA
>DRMA01000259.1 GCA_011375245.1 Thiothrix sp.
ACCACTGGATAAGGGCATCGAAGAATTTATTCGCTGGTATAAAGATTATTATCACTAATGGAAACATGGTTTCATCATCCACATTTACAGCGTACTTTGCGTGCGCTACCGAGTATTGCAACAGGGCTACTAACCATATTATTGGCAATTATGCTTGCAACCTTGTTTTGGCAGATATTTACACCTGCTAAAACATTGCCTTCAATGTTGCCTGTTAAAGCAATAATGCAGGCTAATGTAGCACAAGGTGAGCCTATTAACTATGGTAATGTAATTGCTAACCATCATTTATTTGGTCAAGAACAGCAAAAAACAGTAACTAAGGTACTTGTAAATAAGCCTGCTGTTGTGAGTCAAACACGACTTAGTTTAGTGCTTGTGGGTATTTTTGACCGTCCATCAAAGAAAAGTTATGCCATTATTGCGTCTCAAAAAGGGGGTAAACAGGCGTTTTATGGTGTGGGAGATGAGCCGCAAACAGGGGTTGTTATTGAGAGCATTAGTGCTAAAAAAATAATGCTTAAACACAATGGTAGGTTAGAAGAGCTTAGATTGCCAGAAGGAAAGTTAAATATTGCTAAAAACTCACCTCCATCAAGGCGAAATAATAATGTATCGTTGCCAAAAGCATTGCCTCCGATTAATCCTCGCCTACCATCTGATGAACTAAATTTACCACAAGCTGATGAATTGCCTGATGCTTCCTCACCTAAATCTCCTAAAGGCAATAAAAATGGCTCATCAAGTGAAGATTTGAGTTTATTGCGTGATGCGGTCATGAATAATCCTGATAAATTGCTTGAGATTGCGAGTGTTACTGAGAGCAAAGATAAAGAGGGAAATCTGCGTGGCTTTCGTCTTTCGCCAGGTAAAAACCGTGCCTTGTTTCGGCAGTTAGGTTTACGTCCAGGCGATGTGGTTACATCTGTGAATGGCATTCAACTAGATAGTCCTGCAAAAGGTATTAGTGTGATGAGTGAGCTTCAAGGAGCTGAGTCGATTAACCTTACCGTTTTGCGTGGTGGTCAGGAAGTTAGTATTTCGAAAAGTTTTTAGGTATTACTTAGAGAGGTGATTTGCCAATATTATTAGCACTTATAACATGAATTATACCTTATAATATTACAAAATTATGTATCAGTATGTTGAAACATGTTGATATATTGAACATTTCTTTATGTCTTCTTAATTTTTTCACGCAATTCTTTCATGGTCATGTGGTATCTTAAACGGTATACTTAGACCATATTACTAATAATCAGGTGTAACTTATGGATAAAAAAGAAAAATTATTATTAGCAATGTCTGTGTCTGTAATAATTCTTAGTGGTTGTACAACATCTAATTCGGGCGGTGGACCTTATCGAGTAGGGCAATCAGCACAAAATGAGGGGCTTGATACTGGTGTTAGTGGTACTGGGGTTACACATACTCATAATGGTGTTGCACATACGCATCGGCTTCCTGAAGGTGGTTTGAAGCATTCCCATAATATCGGTACTGGTAGTACTAATCAGCAAACATGCCAACCTTGTGGTAATAGAACAAATACGGTTACGACTAGCACTAATACAGGTGGTAATTGCCATATGCATTCTGGTAGAAGGCACTGTCATGCTTTACCCTCAACAGGTACAAGCCATCAGCATAATATGGGGGGAGGGACAACTAGTACTTCAGAAACAACTAATACTTATGTTAATAGGCAACCAGCTTATGTTGCACCAGTACCAACACCAACAGTTGTGAATCCCCCACCTGCTAATAACTCAACTTATTACGATTATACGAATACTAATGCAGCACCAGCGGCACCAGCGGCACCAGCGGCACCAGCGGCACCAGCTTCAACGTCTAATTATTACGATCCTGCTCCAACATCTAATTATTACGATCCTGCCCCTGCAAGTAAAGGTGCAGTACCGCATCAACATAATGGTCAGTATCATTCACATTTGCTACCTGCGTCAGGTGTGAATCATACACATAATGGCGGTACCAGCTTTGGTGGTGCTTATAGCAGTTCGCCAAACGCTTCAGGTAGTTCAAGCTATTATAATGCTGGTGGGGCAAGCTCAGGCTCAAGCTCAAATTCAGCTTATTCATACAGTGAAGCCAGTTCAGGTAGTTGTGATACCGCAAGTGGCAACTACTATATTGTGAAGCCTAAAGATGGGGTTTATCGTATTGGTGTTAATCATGGGGTTAAACGAGATGATATTATCCGTTTGAATAACTTACAGATGCCAGATTATGTTATCACCCCAGGACAATGTTTAAGACTACGTTAGTGTCTTGCATTTAGATTAAATTTAAGTATGAAGCCCTTATTTTATAGGGGCTTTTTTTGTGGGCAGGACTTCTGTTTGTAAAAGGGCATAATATTTTTTGTAACTATAATTTCTCTTTATCACTCTAGTGATGGATGATAAGCTAAGAAAATTTCCCTTGTTAAACAACATCTTGTTGCTGTATATGTAAACAACTATAAAACTAGGATGTGCTAATGATTAAATTTTTTCACTGGTGTTTTTTCTTTTTATCAGGATTCATATTCATTGCGATGAGTGGTTGTGCATCTCATTCTGCTAATACTGTTATTTCTCAACCAACTTCTTCCGTTGTGACAGGTGCTACTGATACGAAATCTATTTTAATGGTATTGCCAGATGATAATTCAATTAAGCTACGCAGTCCTACGAATAATCCAACAGTGGATAAAAACCTTCGAGTATCACTGATTAACCGTTATATGAAAGAGGCCGAACGTTGGTATCAAGAGGGTGGAAATGTTAATGCTGTTAATTCTAGTGGGCAGACATTACTAAGCCAAATGATTTTACGGCGTGATATGAATGCAATAACCTTTTTGTTATTGCGGAAAGCGAATGTTAATCAAGCAAACGATGATGAGTCAACACCGTTGCATATAGCTGTAACATCAAACCAACCAAGTGTTGTTGCTATGTTGCTTGAGCGTAATGCTCAAATTACCCCTTTAGTAAATGGTGAGACGTTACTTCATAAAGCGGTTCTTAATAACAATGTAAGTATTATGACAATGTTATTAGAGAAAGGTGAAAATGCAAATAAGGTTTATGAGGAAGGACAAAGCTTATTGCATCTTGCAATTAGCAAAGGAAATAGCCAGCTTGTTCAAGGTTTGTTAACGCATGGTGCTGATATTCATGCCACGTATAATAATGGTGTTACTCCTTTGCACTTAGCAGCCGCACGTGGAAAATACACTATCGTGAAATTGTTGCTAAGCCATCATGCTAATGTCAAAGCAAAAACAAAAAAGAAATGGACTCCCTTGCATCATGCTGCTCGTTTTGGTCATGTAGAGATTGTAACTGATTTACTCGCAAGCGGTGCGTCAGCTAATGTGTTAAACACTGAGGGAAAAACCCCACTTGCTTTAGCAAAGCAGCTTAAGCACCAAGCCGTGGTGAGTGTATTGGCTCCTCGAACACGAAGTGGTAATAATGGACATTTATTTTGGTAAATTTTTAGAGCGGCTCATTGGTTCATTACCTGCTTTCCATTTTATATTGCAACCAAGCGAAGGTTTTTGTTCTGTGGGGAAGGGTTTGCCTGCAAGTAGTTGTTCAGCAGCGAAACGCATGTCTGCTGCTGTTACAGGTACGCCATTATTGGGACGAGAGTCATCAAATTGACCCCGATAAAATAAATGGTGTTGCTGATCAAATAGAAAGAAATCGGGGGTGCAGGCAGCTTGATAGCTTTTTGCAACCTCTTGGCTTTCATCAAATAAGTAAGGAAATGAATAGTTAAATCGTTCTACATCATACGCCATTTTTTCTGGGCTGTCATCAGGGTAATTGGTAACATCATTTGAATTGATAGCAAGGGTTATAAGTCCTTTAGTATGATATTCCTTCGTAAACTGAATAAGCCCATCACGCAGATGAATTACATAGGGGCAATGGTTGCACATAAAAACAATGAGTAGTGGTTTTCCCATATAATCATCAAGAGAAATTATTTTACCTGTTGCAGGTTCTAAGAGTGAAAAATGTGGTGCTGCTGTCTCTAGGTCTAACATAGTGGAAGGTGTACGTGCCATAGTGATGCTCCTAATAAGGTAAAAAATGGCAAAATAATGCCGAAATAGTGCTAATTCTAGCAAATGTATACATTCCGTCGTAGATGCATTGCATTTTACATTGTCAATGATTCATCCTAGTGCGTTCTTGTGAAATGATAAGCAAGTTAGAATAGAGTTACTTATCGGAACTTTTGTGGGGCATATGATGACGAAAGCGGAAGTACAAAAAGGCTGAATGATGCCCCAATAATTATTCCAATCATATAGTTTGATAGTTATTTGCTCATATTTACTATCATTTTCAACACACTATGAAAAAAACGGGGGAAGCGCTACTATGTTTAACGAAATTTGCACGAAAGTCCCTCCTCGCTTAAATGTTGTTAATGCTTTTTCGTCTTAGTACACCGACCTGTTGGGGTCTTTTAATACTGAAAAATAGAGCCTTAGACTAGGGAGGCATCGAAGGGTATTATGACAAAAACAACGTAGCTCTCAAGGAGCTTAGGCTAATCACCTATTATGTTCTTAAAGAACACTATCTTGAGT
>DRMA01000260.1 GCA_011375245.1 Thiothrix sp.
CAAAATTAATGGGCGCATGAGTGAGGCACGTGTAACTCGGATTTATCCGATTGCTGATGCTGTACATCATACGGTTATTGTCCAGTTTGATTTAAAAATAGGTCTTGATGTTACACCTGGCATGTATGCAGAGTTGTTTTTGCCTGATGCGCGTAGTGACCAGCACATTTTAGTAATACCAAAAACAGTTTTATTAAAGGGGCGGAATTTACCAAGTATATTGGTTTTAGATACAAAAAATAAAACGACAAAATTGCGGATTATACGCTTAGGCGAAGAGCGTCAAGATGGAAATGTTGAGGTTGTGACGGGATTACAGATGGGGGAGCAAGTTGTCAATAACCCGCCACTAACAGCGACCTCTGGTTGGATGCCAAAGTAGCAGCTTAATTTGGCATATCAGTAAAAGGAAAGGGTTTTTTATTACTATTAAATGTCGAATACAACAATATGTCATACATATAGTCAGATGTGAGTTTAGAAAAACTTAGTAGCTGTTGGTTTATATTGCCTGTGACCAACTTGAATAGTATTTGCCCAATGATGAGAGCGCTAACGACAATTTTGGCAATACTATAAGCAAATACAAAGAAAAATAGGGTATATGCGATACGTTTCCATGTTGATATATCCAGCAATGCCTGTTGATTTTTCTTGTCCATTTTTATTCCTTTTTACTTATCGTTTCAGACTAAGCCTAATGTAGTAGGCGTTATATCGCTAATATGACACAAAATATCGTTGTCTATTTGACTTAAATACCCTTGTCATTTTGAATAGCATTCGGTGAACGGCATTGTACTATAAGCCTGCTAATAATATTCAATGAATAGCCATTATTTAATGTTGCTGTTGGTAACATGTTTTTAGTGTGTCAGCTAATTGGAGTATGTTTGCGTTATACAGCTACTAAGTCTTGAGCATCTTTTTGACAGACAGTCAACTACTCACCCCTAAAGGGATGTTGTTACCGTGTTGTTACAACTAAAATCGCTCAACGAGCGATGCACTGTCCATCCCTCCCCTAAAAAAGAGGGACTTCTGTGTAAATTTCGTTTAATAATTGAACTATCCCTAAATTGAGTGAATTTTCAGAGTGAAGGCGCAATAATGACTCTAAACAAGCAGCAACTTGATCAGTTATATCGTTATTGTTATGTGTTGACGACTGATTGTGATAATGCCTATGATTTATTACAAACAGCAGTACAAAAATACCTAGAAAAACCCATTCGTCAGAGTGCAGCAACATTACCCTATATCCGTAAAATTATTCGTAATCAGTTTATTGATGATGCACGGCAGGCTAAGTGTATTGCTTTTGAACCTATTGAAAACACTGAGACGATAGCATTAGATACGATGACTCTTGATAATATATTGATTAATGAAGAATTAGCAAATATCGTATGGTCTGTACTTGATGCTGCTGAACGCGAAACAATGTATTTATGTAGCATTGAAGGTTATACCGCTGCCGAGATTTCAGCTGAAACGAATGTGCCCAGAGGGACAGTGTTATCACGTATTTACCGTATACGACATAAAGTGATGCAGGTTTTTGATCAGCAGGGTATATCTATGGGTAGAAATAAGGTGGGGGAGGAATGAAAAAAACATTTAATCATAGTGTAAAAGAATATTTAGAATCAGTTTCGCTTAATGAAAAGCAATTTGAGCAATTGATGGTAATGCAAGAACGTTATGTTTATAAACCAATAAGGAGAAGACGCAAAAAAAGGCTGCCATGGTATAGAATTGCAGGTTTTGGTAGTTTATTGTTGTTGGGAATCATTGTAATCACAATGACAGATTTCTTGAATGTTATTGATAATAATTCTCATCATTATGGGCATGTTTCATCATCTGTTATTCAACGTATTGCTGATGAGGCTGCCACTAACCATCTTAAGATGAAACCATTGGAAGTTGAGAGTCTTGAGATAAGTAAAGTGCAGGGTTATTTTAGCAATCTCGATTTTGAACCTTATAGCGCACAACCTTTAGCAAGTAACGTTCAAATAGCATTGGTAGGAGGGCGTTATTGTTCTATACAAGGCTCTAAAGCAGTTCAGTTACGCTACAAAGATAGACAAGGCGATTATGTTACCTTGTTTGAAACTGCTTATAGCACTGTATTATTTGAGAAGTTACCTAATATTGATAGAGGTGAGACACCTGTTGTTACCTATACAAAAGGTATTAAAGTGTCAATGTGGGTTGAAAATGGAATTGTGCTGATCAGCACTGAGAAATTCAGGTAGTTACTGTAGAAACGTTATGGCAGGGGAAAATATAAGCTAAACATATTTATAACTTTCATTCGTTTAGCATTTGTTTTATGCTCATCAGGATTATTAAACAACATTACCTTTGTTGCGAAAGTAGTCGGTGACTCATCTTGATAACGCCAGAGTTACAGGTCATATGTAAGTTAATAGGATCACATGTGCCTAAGTTATCTATAGTAACTACAGATTTCATGTCGGCTATGTCACTACCTTGTAGATAATGACGTTTATTTATGGTATTTAGTAAGTTATTTGATCGTTATTATTTGAATAAATAACATATCTATAAATCCCACGCCTTTAGGGGCGAGTAGTTCACTGCCTATAG
>DRMA01000261.1 GCA_011375245.1 Thiothrix sp.
AAATAAAGGCTTACCAAAGTTTAGACAGGAGTGGATAGAGGCACGTAATGATACAATGCAGTTAGAGCGTTTTAGTTCTGATTTTGCGCGTGAACGCCTTGATGCTACTCTTGATATAGAGCCTTTTGAAAATAAACCCCTACCTCGCATTGCTGTTGAGGGAAAAAATGTATCGCAGATGCATTATGCACGGCAGGGGATTATTACTCCTGAGATGGAGTATGTTGCAATACGTGAAAACTTAGGACGTTCTTCACTTGATCAGACTAAAGTCGCCGAATTAACAGCCAAAGGTTTACCAAAAGAGATTACGGCTGAATATGTACGTCAAGAAGTGGCTAGAGGGCGCGCGATTATTCCATCAAATATTAATCACCCTGAAATGGAACCTATGATTATTGGGCGTAATTTTTTAGTCAAAATCAATGCCAATATTGGTAACTCTGCATTAGGTTCTTCAATTGATGAAGAAGTAGAGAAAATGGTTTGGTCTACCCGTTGGGGTGGCGATACAGTGATGGATTTATCTACAGGAAAAAATATTCACGAAACCCGTGAGTGGATTATTCGTAATTCCCCCGTCCCTATTGGAACAGTCCCCATTTATCAAGCCTTAGAAAAAGCAAAAGGGATTGCGGAAGATTTAACATGGGAATTATTCCGTGACACCTTAATTGAACAGGCGGAGCAAGGAGTAAGCTATTTCACGATTCATGCAGGTGTATTACTGCAATATATCCCCCTAACAGCGAACCGTTTAACGGGTATTGTCTCCCGTGGTGGTTCAATTATGGCGAAATGGTGTTTAGCCCATCATAAAGAGAACTTTCTTTATACCCATTTCGAAGATATTTGCGAAATCATGAAAAAATACGATGTGGCTTTTTCCTTAGGGGATGGTTTACGTCCAGGCTCTATTGCAGATGCCAATGATGCAGCGCAATTAGGTGAGCTAAAAACATTGGGGGAATTAACCCAAATTGCATGGAAACATGATGTACAAACCATTATCGAAGGCCCAGGGCATGTGCCAATGGATAAAATCAAAGAAAATATGGATATGCAGCTTGATGTCTGTGAAGAAGCGCCTTTTTATACATTAGGCCCTTTAGTCACCGATATTGCACCCGGTTATGATCATATCACCTCAGCCATTGGAGCGGCACAAATTGGCTGGTACGGTACTGCCATGCTTTGTTATGTGACTCCCAAAGAGCATCTTGGATTACCTAATCGTGACGATGTTAAAGCGGGTATTGTCACTTATAAAATCTCAGCTCATGCGGCGGATTTAGCCAAAGGTCACCCTTCCGCACAAGCGCGTGATGATGCAATGTCAAAAGCACGTTTTGAATTCCGCTGGGAAGATCAGTTTAATCTCGGTTTAGATCCTGATACCGCTCGTGCGTATCATGATGCCACTTTGCCGAAAGAGTCTGCAAAAGTTGCTCATTTTTGTTCCATGTGCGGTCCTAAATTCTGTTCGATGAAAATTACCCGCGAAGTACGTGAACAATACGGCACAGGCTCTGAATATTCTAAAAATCAAGCCGCAATGCAAGAAAAAGCGATTGAGTTTGTTCAAAAAGGTGCTGAAATTTATAAATCAGAATATAACCGTGATCATCAGGGCTAAAAATGAAAATTGCTATCATAGGAATGGGATTAGTCGGACGTATACTGGCTTGGCGACTGCATGAGTCAGATCAAACGATTAAAATCAGCCTATTTGATCAGCAAGATCGTGATTATTATGGTACGGGTTTAATTGCCGCTGCCATGGTTGCCCCACATAGCGAAGTACCCAATACTGAGCCTATTGTACAACGTTTAGGTCAACATTCTTTCCAGCGATGGAAAGATTGGTTGCCTAAGCTTGAGGCACAAACGCAACAAGAAATTAGCTATCAGCAAAATGGCACCATTGTAGTGGCACATCCTCAAGATCAAAGCGACTGGCAACGCTTTCAAATCAAAGCACAAGCACATATTGACAGTAAAGAGTGGCAAACACTTAATCAGACGCAATTAAAGCATCTTGAACCTGAACTGGCACAGACTTTCTCACAGGGTTTATATTTTCCCAATGAGGGTGTAGTGGATAATCAAGCACTCTACCCCGCCCTAAATCACTATTTTAAACAGGCTGAAATCATTAGCTTGTATGAAAATACTCGCATTGATAATTTAAACCTAATCAGTGCTAATTTTGATAAAGTGTTTGATTGTCGTGGCAATGGTGCAAGCCATGATCTTAATAATTTCCGTTCAGTACGCGGTGAAGTGGCACGGGTTATCGCCCCTGAGGTTAAATTTAGCCGCGCAATACGTTTATTACATCCGCGTTTTCCTTTATATATTGCACCGCGTAAAAACGATGAATATATTATTGGTGCAACCCAGATTGAAAGTGATATCGATACCCCCGTCACTATTCGCTCAGGTCTTGAATTATTATCTGCTTTATATAGCTTACATCAAGGTTTCGGCGAAGCTCAAATACTAGAATTTTTAGTCGGTTTACGCCCCACCTTTTCTGATAATTTACCAAAAATCGAATGGGGTGAAAAAATCATTCGTATCAATGGACTATATCGGCATGGCTATCTTTTTGCGCCTATATTAATTGATGATGTTCTTAATAAAATAATGGGGAATGAAACGGGAATCCATTTTCCGCAATTTATTGTCAATAATGAAAGTTAGTATTAATAATTCAATAAAAGAGCTAGATAATCCTATTAGCGTTCTTAGAGCATTAGAGAGCTTAGGCTACAAAAACATCACCATGCTAGGTGTTGCTGTAAATCAAGTGTTTATCCCTAAAGATCAATGGGCTGATACCTATTTACAAGAAAACGATCAAGTCGATATTCTCAACCCTATCAGTGGAGGCTAAAGGTGCAATCGTCCACATCAACTAATAACTCAAGCGAGAGCGAGACATGGAATGTCTATGGCATTGAGCTTCAAAGTCGTTTTTTTATTGGCTCTGCGCTCTATCCATCGCCTTATATTATGCAACAGGCGATTAAAGCCTCAAAAGCGGAGGTCATTACGCTTTCATTACGCCGTCAATCGCCTGATCAGAAAGGGGGAGAGAAATTTTGGGATTATATAAAAGACCTTGGTTGTCATCTTCTTCCAAATACCGCTGGCTGTCATAGTCCACAAGAGGCAATTACAATCGCACAGATGTCGCGTGAGATTTTTCAAACCGACTGGATAAAACTAGAAGTCATTGGCGATGATTATAATCTCCAACCTGACCCTTTTGGTTTACTAGAAGCCACCAAAGCCTTAATTAAAGACGGCTTTAAAGTATTTCCTTACAGCACCGATGATTTAGTCTTATGCCAACGCTTGCAAGACCTTGGCTGTGAAGTGATTATGCCGTGGGGATCACCGATTGGCACGGGTAAAGGCTTAATCAATCCTTATGCATTGACAACAATTCGTGAACGTTTGCCTGATATTAATCTATTAGTTGATGCAGGTATTGGCAAACCCTCTGATGCTTGTCAAGCAATGGAATTGGGTTTTGATGGCATCTTATTAAATACCGCCGTGGCAGAAGCCGTTGACCCCGTGATAATGGCAAATGCCTTCGCCGATGCGATTAATGCAGGCCGCACAGCGTATAAAAGCGGTATTATGCCCCCTCGACAAGCGGCTAAACCCAGTACCCCAACCGTCGGCACACCTTTTTGGCATCAACAATGAGTATTTTATTAATTGGTGGAACTGACCCAAGTGGCGCAGGCTTACAAACCGATTGGCAAGTAACCTATTATCTGCAAGTTCAAGCAAAC
>DRMA01000262.1 GCA_011375245.1 Thiothrix sp.
GAGACAAGTTATTCATTGTGAGGAATAAGCAATTAGAGCTTATTTCTAATACTAAAAGCGATGGACTTTTCCATCTCAGGTGGCTTGCACCTTAAACATAACCAAAATCGAGTTTTGTTATTTTGGCGTTTTTAAGCAAGAGTTACCTTACTGCCTAATTCCCTCAACCGCCAAAATCAAATCCAATTCCGCTGATGCAGCACCAAGGTTTTTCTTAATCCCATAATCTGCCAATGCAATACGTGTTTTGCCTTCAAACCCACGACGATAACCGCCCCAAGGATCATCACCTGCACCAATATGCGTGGAATCAATAACAATTTCTTTGGTCACACCATGTAGCGTAAAATTGCCCGTTATACTGGCTTTGCCATTGCCTTTATCGGTATATTTAGTACTAACAAATTTGGCTTCAGGGTATTTTCCCACGTCTAAAAAATCGTCACTACGCAAATGTTTATCACGCTCCGCATGGTTTGAATCGACACTTGCCGTTTTAATCGTTACGGAGACTTTTGAGGCAGCAGGTTTTTTTTCGTCATAACTAAAACTACCATCAAAATCATTAAACCGTCCCCATAACCAGCTATAGCCTAAATGGGAGATTTTAAATTGAATAAACGCATGAGCACCCTCTTTATCAATTTTGTAATCTTCTGCTAAGGCACTTGGCACAGCAAACAAGGTCATAGAAAAAATAGCGGCAGTTGAGAGGCTTAAAAAGGTATTTTTTAATAGGGATTGTTGTGTTTTCATAATCGACTCCTAGTCATTATTTGTTTCGTGGTTTGTATCGTTAGGTAACATACGTTTCAAGGTATTATCCTTATCCATAAAATGATGCTTTAACGCGGCAGCAGCGTGTAATACCACCAAACTGGCAAGCATCCATGCCATGATTAAATGAGCATTCCCAATCAAATCTACCATTTCTTCTGCTACGCCTTGAGTCACAGCAGGCACATCAAATAAGGTAAAAAATTCAATGCCTTTGCCTTTCGCGGTTGAAATTAAATAGCCTGAAATTCCGATCAAGAGGATCAAGCTATAAAAACCATATTGAATACCTTTTGCTAGGCTCACTTCCCATGCTTTATGGGTTTTTAAGGGATCAGGATGCGCATTATTCAACGTCCATACAACGCGCACGAGTAAGAGCATGATGGTCAATAAACCAATGCTTTTATGCCACCACGGTAGACGATGATACAGCGGGTCATAATAATCCAGACGGGTCATATAAAGTCCTACGGCAAACAAGCCTGTGAGTAATAGTGCCATTAGCCAGTGTAAGCCGATACTAATCAGACCAAATTGTTGTGAGGTATTTTTTAACATAACCATAACTTAGATTGCATTTGTATTGCATTAATAACCAATGAGATTAAGTATAGGAAACTTGTTTTAAGGGATAAATAAGCGCTTTATAAAATCATTGTTTCCTTAGAAGAAACAATCATTAATAATGGATCGCCAACCAAATCGTTTCTAGCTCTGGAATAGTCCACGTTACTTTATGCTTTGTATGCGCAGGAATCGTCATATAATCACCCGATACCAACGGGTAATCGTTATCATCTTTAAGGGTAATAATCGCTTCACCTTGCAGTACCATCACCCACTCATCTTGCGCTTGGTCATACCAACCTGTTGCGGGTGATGTATGACCCTTAGAAATAATGCGTTCTATCTTTAGATCGCCTTTTTGCAGCAAAATCTCGAACGCCTCGTCATCTAGAGACTTCGGCAAACATTGAAAAATATTTGCCACATTGACTGGGTTTGCTTGTTTTAACGGCATTATTAATCCTGTGATACTTTTTTCCATGCCAACCGACCACTGGCAATCACAATAACCCCTAAGCCTAACCATGATAACCAAAGAGGCAACATCTGTTCACTCGCCTGTAATTGTGCTTGGATATCAATATTATTGCTTTGCACAAAGGCATCCAATAACAAGCCCGACACAATCGCAACCACTGCAACACCTGATAAATAGGCAATTAAAGCGCGTCTACCCAACTCTTTTTTAATCACGCCCAACGAACCAATATTACTCGCAGGCCCTGCCAATAAAAACACTAAAACCGTCCCCGCTGACACACCACTCATCATTAAACCCGCAGCAATCGGTGTTGATGCTGTTGCACAAACATACATGGGGATACTAATGGCAATCATCACTAACATTGCAGGTAGACCACTGCCCCATGCCGTAAGAAAATCAGCAGAAAGCCACGTTTGTATCGCTGCGGAAAAGGCAAGACCAATCAATAACCAAATAATAATACCTGCTAATAAATCAGTAAAAGCATATTGAATACTGGTGAATAATGCCGAATCCTGTTTCTCTAGTTTTTTCTTAGTCGTATCGTTTACATCTGTCTTACTACAACAGGCAACAGGTTCTTGCTCTGCTGTTTTGCTACAACAGGAAACAGGTTCAGGTTTTTTTTTGGTCGCACAACAACGCGTGGGTTGCGTTTCATCGTCTTCTTGAGTCACTTGTTTTATCTGCTCACTTTTACCCACCAATAAGCCTGCGGTAATAGCAGATAAAATAGCTGCGATAGGACGGGTTATTGCCATTAATGGCCCTAATAAAGCATACGTCACCATCACTGAATCAACTCCCGTTTCAGGCGTTGAAATAAGAAACGATGTTGTGGCTGATTTTGATGCCCCCGCCTTACGCAAACCGATTGCCGCAGGTAATACACCACAGGAACACAATGGCAATGGTGCACCTAATAACGCTGCTTTCACCACAGGCCAAAAACCATCACCTTTTAAATGTTTTTCTAACCATACGGTTGGCATAATGCTTTTAATTAAACCGCCAATTAGCAAACCCAATACCAACCACGGCGCGGCATCCAGCGCAAGTTTAAGGAAGTTTTCCAAAAATAGCATGATCGTCATTTTATTGCTCCTGTTATTTTAACCCACTAAGAATCGTATATTTTGGAGACTGATGCAACCACAAAGGATTGCATCTAAGACCACCAACAAAAATATTTTAATAAAATAATAAAGACATTGTAGAACGGATAAGGTACGCCATCCGCCGTATGACTACGTAGCATGGTGGATGGCGTACCTTATCCACCCTATGAAGTTATGCTCTATTTGTTAAAATAATTATGATCATCTACTTACGAGAAATTATCTACCTAGCCGAACCATTTCCCTTAGAATTAATGTAATAGCTTCTTAATAGCAATAATAATCCCATGAATAAAAACCAATAAAAAGGTATCACACCACCTCCACCATTACTGCTGTCATTACCAGAAGGCGTTGTATCAGTACTTGTTGTAGTCGTACTACTCTCCGTTGAAACTGACACAGGATCTTCAATTGCACCATTCACCTTATCATCGGCATCATTCACTCCACCATCTTCAATCGTCAGGCGTATACAATCAGCACCTTCAAGCAAGCCTGTTTGATAAACAACTGACTCATCATTAGGACAATTCCCATCAGTTGAAATCAAGCTTTCAATGAGGTTTTTTCCATCATCAGTCACCATAAAGGCTTGCCAACCCTTATCAACAGAATATTTACGAATAGCTGCATTAGCAGGCAATGCAGGTACAGAGAAGATGATTTGCACACTATCACCAATTTCTTCTAAGCCATTAATGACATAATCAAGCAACAGGATTGGCGTGTGGGCAATATCGGTTTGATAAACTGGCTTACCAAAGCTATTTAAGTAATTTTTAATATCTTCTTCGTTAATTTGACAGCTTGATGGGTCATCTTGATGCTGGGCAAAATCACCTAGTTCAAATAATAAACCTGTCGTAGTTTCTATAGGATTATCATCTGAAGTTGATAATTGGTGAGAACCTTGCTGACTATCTTCTAAATAATCGGCAATGCCGTTTTCATTCTCATCACCTAGTTCATCAATATCTTTTTTTCCATCACCATCCGTATCAACACTCGCCTCTGGTAGCGTCAGGTTACCCGCTTTTACTTTGATACGTTTTTCTATTTCAATGCTATGCGTTCCATCACTCACGGTAACGGCTATTTCATGTCGGCCGACACTTAGCTGAGTGGGATCAAATTCAAGTGTCGCTGGATTATTATCACGCTTAAGATCGGTTAAGCTATCACCCCACACATAGGTTAATGCATCTTTATTGGGGTCTTTAGCCTTTACCGTTAGAGTAACAATGCCATTATCTTGATAAACTCGCTTACCTTTTTTACCAGCTTGCATCACTTGGATTCTTGCTTTAGGTGGTAAGTCATCTAAGTCATTAGCGAGTATCTTAATACGATGCTGTCGCTTATTTCCCCGTGTTGCATAGGTCAAGGTCTCTGCCATACTAAACAATAGCGTTTCGGTGCTCTCAGCAATGCCATCATCTAATAAATGTACGGTTAAACGGCCTGTTGGTCTTTCCCCCGTTGCAGGTTCGTTAATGGTAATTTCATGGACAGTGGTTGATAAGATGTAATCCAAATCAGCCCCTTGCTCAGCACTACCACTTAAGGTAAAGGGAATCACAACAGGATACGCTGGTGCTACACCATTCAGTGAAACGGTGACAGTTAGCGTCTCACCTTCATTGCCTACTTGATCAATAGAGAAATCAGCACGCGGTAAAACATAAAGCATTTGTTCCACATTAATGGTATTGCCCGCTTTATCATTTGCTGTCCATGTCAGTCTATTTTTGCCCGCAGCGAGTAATAATTGATTCCCATTATTACGCAATTTAGGAGCTTTTTCATTTACCTTTGTCAACGTTGCTGTTAGCTTGCCATCATGTGCATCTTCAGCACTTATCTTCCCCAATAAATCCCATGCAAATTTCGTTTTAAAGCCTTTTGCCTGTAAGACAGTCGTTGCTTCAGGAAGAGTAATAACGGGATTAACTGTATCTTTTGTTGGATCAGAGTTATTAGTAAACTCCTCTAGATTAGACATGCCATCGCCATCTAAATCAGCATTCGCATCACTGGCATCAAGTGGATTAAGTCCATATTGGTTTTCCCATGCGTCGGGCAAACCATCCTTATCGCTGTCAACATCTGCTTCTGGCGTATCATCGACAGTAGGGGTTGGCGTTGTATCACAAACATTACCTAAACCATCATTATCAGTATCCTGCTGATCGCTATTTGCATCAGCAGGGCAATTATCTAATGCATTCCAAACACCATCGGCATCATCATCAGTTTCTGTTGGCCATGTTTGTGTGCCATCCACAGGTAAGGAAATTTTTGCCAAGAAATCACCGTTTTGCTTGGCTTCACAATAACCCGTAGCACTACTCATATAGAACTTTCGTGGAATGATAGGATAGTTGTAACTTGCCACTTGGGCATCGGCTTTAGCACTAAAAGGAATCCCCCACATAGTGAGATAATCACGGTAATCTCGTGCTGTTACGGTAGAAATGGCAATCAATAACCAATCGTTATTATCAGCAGCTTTTGCTTCTTCTAAGGTATAGTTGCTAAAGCCTAATGAATCACGTTTAGCTAACCAATCAGTTTCATTGTTATCAGCACGATAAAATTCACGTTCTAAAATATGCAAACGCGCTCGCACATGCCAGCCATTTTTCACTGCACCATTATCTTCTGCTGACATGAGCATCTGGATATACATACTGACTTGCTTATTCCAATCAGCACTGTCCCATAATTGTGTTTTCATATAAGCCGCTGGATCTGCTTGTCCAATACTGGCTTGCAAAAGAGTAAACTCTTGTGCAAACGAGAGCGATTGGCACGTATGTGCATTACTCCCCACTGCTGCGTTATATTTCGACTGGGTATAATACGCATAATGATTAGTCATACTATGATTTTCCCAACCAATAAAGCGCTTACGGCCTTGTAAGCTATGCCCTAGTTCATGGATATCACCATGTCCAATGGGATCAAAGCTCCAATAAGCATCATAGGGATTCCCCGAACACCCATAACCACACGCCGCCTGATCAGCATTCATATGTTTAACAATATCAATACTGTTAATCGTCCAGCCTTTTTCCGCAGCAAAATCATGAATTTCTGGCACAACATCAATCCCAGGCCCTTTAAAACCAGCCAAAACATGCGGATAGTTAGAGGTATATTGTGTAACCGCTGCTGCCATTGCAGCCGCACTGCCCCACTTTGGATCATTCACTGATTTAACCATTTTGGTGAGTGTCGAATGCACTTCAAAACCTGAAGTCACCACTTCTGCCCAATCATATTTTGCATCGATCAGCGCTTGCGCAAAACGCGCATCATCGGCTGAACTGCTCCAATAAGGATGCTCACCAATATTACTAAACATAACTTCAACAGGTAAATCATTTGCACTAAATTCAAGGTGAATAGGTCCACCTGTCGCCGAAGTCAATTTAAGCGTTTCACCTGACTTAATTTCAATATGTGTGCTTTGGGTAATACGTGGACGAACATAGCCCTTATTTTCAAAAATACGCGTTGCACCATCACGGGCAGAATGAATAAAGACTTTGACAGTTAAATCGCTATTATCATTACGCGTTACGGTAAAGGTTTTCCCTGGCAAGGCATATGCACCTGTAGAACGGAAATAGCGCTTACTAATAATATTAACCGTGCGATTAGTCGGCGTAATATGACTAAAATCACTGCGACTGTAATTCCCCATATCAGGTTGGGCAGGATTGAGTAAGCGGTAATTATACGCAGCATGTTCGGCAAAGTACGACTCTAGGAATTGCGTATCATTCGTGGTTATTCGATCCATTGGAAAAACAACATTCTGACGAAAATGATCACCTATTAACACCAAGAGTTTTTGCAAGCGATAACCTGATTCAGCAAAGATATTAATTTTTGCTTTATCAAGATTCTGCATTATGCTTTTTACTTCACTCGCTCCCTCGAAAAAGCCCGTAACAAGACTTGGAACAGCATTACAATTTCCCTCATCACAAGCAGCCCAATCAATGGCAAAGTCTGCTGCTTTAAAATGTTCTAATAGGGTTTTAATTTTTACCAGTCTATCAGGTAATGTTGTTAGCTGTTGCGTAACATCATAGTTGCTCAGGCTTAATTTGTTCCAGTAATTATCCCATTCATAGCTGACATTGAAGATAGGAAATAATGCCTTACCTAACTCTGTTTGACCACCATCATAGTGCAAGTACAAAACAGGAGTACCTGCATCTATGGCTTGCTCGACACGCTGAGCAATAGCGGTATTATCATCATTATCACTGGGGTATTGCGAGATAATGAGCAAATCAGGGCTTGTATCCAAACAACTCGACAGTTGATCGCCATCACAGACATCCGCCGCGTTATAACTCACTTGCCCTGTATAATGCCCATCCAACCACTCTCTGGTTGCAATCTCATCAGGAAAATAATAGCTTTGTCTCATATGAGCAATAACAACATTGAATGGCTGTGTTTTCAGGTCATTTCGTTTAGTTAGCCAACTCAATGAATTCTCCATAAACTGGTGCATTTGTTCATTCATAGCCGCAGCATTACGGTAGGCATTGCGCATAGGATTACTGCCCATGACCATATAACGCGCATTGTCAGTATCCCCAATAATCGCAATATCTTTTTTGTAAACCGTATAGCTTTCATTGGTTACACTATTTGTTTTCAGCACACTGACATTTTTGCCAATAGTGGGCTTAAAAAGTGAGGCATCATGGGTAGGGTCCCAAGTTATCGCCGTGAGTGAACCAGCATCCTTAGCACTACCATCTGCATTTAGGTTAAAGAGTTGTACTTTAGCATCCAACATCGCAATGGCACTCGCATCAATTTCATCAATCGCTGCATTCAGTAATTCCTGAGAGGTAATATTACTGACACTGCCTGATGCAATTGCATCGTCTACGGCTGTTGCTGTAGTTGTTTTAATGGTAATCGCACTAGTTATACTATGCTCACCATCACTCACCCGCACATCAAAGGCATAGCTTGTATTCGCCACTAGTGTATTATTAACCGTTAGTTGACCTTGTGTGTTAATAGCAAAGGGGACATCGCTTGTAATACTAAAGTGTAAAACATCACCTTGCCAATCACCTGCGCCAATAGTTGCTACACTAAAGCCTATAGGACTAGTACTAGGAATAAGATAGCTGTCTTTATGCTCATTAAAGTACGGAGTTGCAGGCACATCACCATAGACTTCCAACTCACGCATATGTAAACAATTGCCATCAGCCGCTTTAACAATAACATAAGTCGCTGATTTTTTTGGAAAGACACTTATTTCGCGTATATCAGCACTGTCCAATGTTGCTACCTTGTCACTCTCACTCAACTCACCTGCAGTATAAGATGTTGTGGTTACATAAACACGTGAACCGCTTAAGCGAGATCGCCATGAACTACGATTTTTCACCACAATACGAGAAATTAATGAAGGCTCAGGCAATTTTACCTGCCACCAGTTATTGTCCGCGTTACAGCCTGTGTGGTTAATTGTGTTCTCATCACCATCAATGGCAAAAGCAGCAACGGAACTGCCGTAATCACTCCCCTGTGAGGCAATACCAAATTTTTGTGCAATATTGTTTGTACCTGTAAAGAGCAATTGATTAAGTAAACGGGGATTTGTACTATCCGCACTTAACATCCAAGATGATTGAACCCCCGTCTTATACGCTGAATATACCTTTTCCCCTGTCGCAGCAATAGCATCACCA
>DRMA01000263.1 GCA_011375245.1 Thiothrix sp.
AGTTAACAAAATTATTGGCTAAAAAAGTGACATTAATTGATATTCGTCGTCCAGAAGAATGGACACAAACAGGTGTTATTGCTGGTAGTAAGAAACTCACTGTATTTAATAAAAATGGTGGTATTAATCCTAATTTAGCGACTGAGTTACAGCGCATTGCGCCTGCTGATAAGCCTGTTGCTTTAATATGTCGTACGGGTAATCGAACACGAGTTGCAGCAAAAATGATTACAACTCAGTTAGGTTATAAAACGGTCTATAATGTGCAGCATGGCATTACTAAATGGATTGCTGAAGGGCGTGCTACTGTTAAATAGTAATAGAAAAAAACTATAAGTAAGTTGAATAGGGGAGGGTATGTCACAAGAAATGCAGGTACTTGCCAAGGATTTGCATCGGCATTATGGACAGTATTATGCCGTTGCAGGGGTGAATATTACGTTACGTAAAGGCGAAGTGTTGGGTTTGCTAGGACCTAATGGTGCTGGTAAGTCAACAACGATGAAGATGCTGACAGGGAATCTTACACCTGATCAGGGTGAAATTAGTATTAACGGCATTGATTTATTTAACGAACCTCAGGTAGCCAAAAAGCATATTGGTTATTTGCCTGAACGGTTACCTGTTTATTGTGATATGACAGTACTAGAGTTTTTGCGTTACTGTGCGCAATTACGTGGGATTGCCAGAACAGCACAACATGCCAGTATTGATCGTGCTTTACAGCGTTGTGGTTTAGGTGATGTGAGTAAACGTTTGATTGGTAATCTGTCCAAGGGGTATCAACAACGAGTAGGAATTGCACAGGCCATTTTACATAATCCTGCGGTGATTATACTTGATGAACCAACCGTAGGGCTTGACCCTGTACAAATCCAAGAAATTCGTCATTTGATCCGTGAATTAGGTGAAGAACATAGTGTGATGCTATCGACACATATTTTGCCTGAAGTGCAGGCATTATGTGATCGTGTGCAAATTATTTACCAAGGACAAACGGTTTTTGAAGATTTCTTGCAAGGGTTAGAACAGCGCCATGCTGATTGTATATTGCGCTTGGGTTTTGAAGAACCTATTGATGTAAAAAAACTGCAAGCAATAGAATCTATTAATAAAATTGAATCATTAGGGTCTATGCGTTACAACGTTTATGTCGAGGGGTATCAACATATGGGGGATCATTTGTGTAAATTAGCGTTTGCTGAGGGCTGGAAATTAACGGAGATGACACCACAAACGACGGATCTAGAAACTATTTTTCTTGATTTAGTGCATCGAGAAGAGGCAAGGGCATGAGTATTGTTTATACGATTGCGTTTACTGAGTTGCGCCGTATGTTTTACTCCCCATTAGCGTGGAGCTTATTAGCCATTGTGCAATTTATTATGGCGTTAATTTTTCTTATGTTAGTGCAAGAATATATTGAGGTTATTCAACCAAAATTTTCCACCTTAGATAAGCCACCAGGTGTAACGGATACCATTGTTGCTGCCGTTTATCTTTGGGCAGGCATTATTATGTTGGCTATTATACCTATTCTTACCATGCGTACGTTTGCTGAAGAGCGCGTTAATGGGACTTTTACCTTATTACGTTCTTCACCCATTAGCATGATCCAAGTAGTACTGGGTAAGTACCTTGGCTTGATGTTGTTTATTTTAATAATGATTGCATTGATTAGTTTAATGCCTATGTCGCTTTATATGGGGACATCATTGGATTGGGGGAAGTTGTTGGCTTCTATGCTGGGCTTGGTTTTATTACTGGCTTCGTTTGCAGCAGCAGGGCTGTTTATTTCTTCTTTAGTCGATCAACCGATTATTGCTGCAGTGGCGACTTTTGGTTTTTTACTGTTGTTAGTGGTGTTTTATATTTCTGGTAATTCGCAGTCTAGCTATAGTGAGTTGTTTATTTATCTTTCTCATTTTGGGCATTTTTTGAGTTTTTTAGGAGGGATCTTTGATACGGCTGATCTGGCGTATTATTTGCTTTTTATCGTTGGTTTTTTGGGGTTGACTATCCGTAAATTGACGGATGAAGGCTTGCAAAATTGAGGAGGATCAGTTGATGAAAATGACCCGTTTCTCGCATTACAAAATTACCGCACTCAATGGTCTTTTCTATGTATTATTTTCCATTGTATTGGGATTGTTAGCAACCTTGGCACATCATTATCGTTATCAAGCGGATTGGACGTTTGGTAATCGTAATACCTTGAGTGAATCAACTCAGCAGTTATTACAGAGTATGACGGAACCTTTGCAGTTTGTTGCCTATGTTGCTGGTAATGGCAGTATTGAAAATGATTTGAAAAAGCGTATTGCGAAGTATAAACGCTTTAAAAAAGATACTGAGTTGATCATTGTTAATCCTGAACTAGAGCCAGATCGGGCAAAAAAAGCGGGTATTCAGCATCAAGGGCAAGTACTGATTCGTGTTGGTGAGCGACATGAGGTGATTGATTCACTTGCTGAGCAATCAGTTGCTAATGTATTACAGCGTTTAGTGCGTGATGGTCAGCGTGAGGTTGTTTTTCTTGAAGGGCATAAAGAAAGGCAGCCATTAGCAACCCATTCTGCAGGTATGTCAACATTGACCCAGACTTTACAAGTAAGAGGTTTTCATTTTCAGCCTCATCACTTGTTACGTGCAGCGGCTATCCCTAGTAATGCACGTTTTTTAGTTATTGCTTCACCACAAGTGATGATTACCGAAGGTGAAGTGGAGATTATTAAACAATACTTACAGCAAGGTGGTAATTTATTATGGTTACATGAGCCAGGATCGCTATATGGGCTGGGCGCATTAGAAGCGTTTTTAGGGATTATGATTAATGAAGGTACGGTGGTTGATAGTAACGAGGCTATGCGTAAGCTGTTAGGTATTAAGCATCCTGCGGTTGTGCCTGTGATTGAGTATAACGGAGCGGATATTACCCGTGGCATGCAAACACAAACCTTGTTTCCATTAGCGACTTCGTTGGAGCGTGATGCAGAGGTTGAAAATGAATGGGAATACCAAGATTTTTTAATGACAATGCCGAGTTCTTGGCTAGAGGTTGGGGCGCTAAAAGGTAATGTTGTCTTTGAAGAAAGCGAGGGTGATATTGCGGGACCCTTGAGCTTAGGGATGTCAATGACGCGTAGGGTCAAGCAAGATGATGGCAAGACAAAACAACAACGTGTTGTAGTGGTGGGGGATAGTGACTTTATGTTGAATGCCTTTATTGGACAAGTAGGGAATTTAGCTTTATCAACCGCTATTTTTAATTGGCTAGCTAATGATGATAATCTCGTTGCTATTACAGCGACAGGTGCGCCTGATACGCGTTTGGTATTATCAGCACGTTGGTTGTATGGGCTTGGTTTATTGTTTTTATTTGTATTGCCAAGCGTGTTATTACTGCTTGGTTTTGGCATTTGGTTGAAAAGGCGTACTCGTTAATGAAGAAGCAGGTATGGCTTAATGTGTTCTTATTGATGGTTATTGTATTATTGATTGGAGTGCTTATTTATTTAAAACCATCAATGGATGTTACTGATCAGCAGCAAGGTTTATTTAAGACAGCCATTCAGGATGTCAAGTATATTCGCATTGAACGTCAAGGACAGCCTGCAATGGTGTTGGTGAAAGCTAAGCAATGGGTATTAATAAAACCCGCACTTGCACCCGTTAATCATGAACAAGTGCGACATTTATTGACAATTATTAATGAGCCGATACAGCATCAATTGGTGCGTAAAAAAGATGATCTTAAAATTTTTAAATTGGATGCTGAACGCATAAAATTAACCATTAATGATGAAAAAATAACCTTTGGGATGATTAATCCTGTCACTCATAACCGCTATGTACTAAAAAACACAAATATCTATACTATTAAAGAAATCGTTTATGGAGCCTTGGGTTCAAGTGTGACGCATTTATTACAGCATCACTTGTTGCCCAAGAGTATGCGTGTGACACAGATTGAAGCCCCTTCTATGTTCTACCAAACAAAACAAGCACGGGATAGTTGGAGTATATTGGAAGCAACAAATATTGCAGATTATAGTGCAGATGAAACTATACTTGGTATTGTCTCTCTAACGATACAGAAAAGTGAGTCAAATAATGAACAAAATAATAAAGTACCCGAATTAATAACAACAACGTTGGTATTTGATATATTGGCTATAAAGCCAACACTTATCTTAGGAAGGGCTGATTTAAAGGTTAAATATACCATTGATAAAATGGCAGCGAAACAGGTGTTTATTGTTGAATAGCTGATAACTTATTGATCGTTCTTCCTCGTAAAAATGCTCATACTCTTTTCCACAAGAGGTAACGATGGACGGAATGAACGCTATATTACAGCCTATACTACGAACTGATGTTAGTGGAATGCCTATTGAATGGATATATTATCAAACAGCAGTGAAACTTTATTATACAGATCAAGTTGCTTATACCTGTGGAACACGCTTGCTTACTGTACATGGTGGCACGAATGCAAAAACAGGTACGCAAAGTACGCTTGATATTGCTTCTATCGTGGCAACACGCGGCTGTAATAAAAAGTTGCATGAAAATCTCGTACCTGGATTAAATAACCCTACCTTATTTCGGCGTGATGGTCATCTGTGTATGTATTGTGGTGAGTCGTTTGATTATAAAGACTTGTCTAGGGATCATATTATTCCTGTTGTGCAAGGCGGAAAGGATATTTGGACAAATGTGGTTGCTTCATGCAAACGTTGTAATAACATTAAAGGGGGACGAACACCTGAACAGGCCAATATGCATTTAATTGCAGTACCGTTTCAGCCAACGTATGCAGAATATATTTATCTAAAAGGAAAGCATATTCTTGGGGATCAAATGGCGTTTTTATCAGCGCATTTTCCACGAAATAGCCCTCTATTAGACAGAATGGCGAAAAGCTAAAAAGACTAGAAAAACTTAAGGCTACTCAAGTTGTACATAGTTTAAGTATCCTTAAGCACGTTATTGTAAACGTATTTTATTTTGCTGCTAGAGTGGTTGATTTTCCTTTATTGATCACGATAATCTCAGGTGAATAACGTTTAACGGCATGTACGATATTGGCGGCATAAAATAAGCGGTTTTTGCCTTTATTGGACACTGAATCGTGTATCTGAAACACTAGTCTGTTATCAATGTACTGATAACCAACGATGACCAAAAAATGTCCCCAGCCACCAGGAATGGGAAAGGTAAGATAAGGTTTGCCAATATTTGTTGCGCCATTTTGTTGGGGCAAGTCATTCATATTGACATTAATAATCATGATATTACCCTTATCAAGCTCCTTGAGTAAGGCTTGTGTGCCTTGTTGAATGTTAAGTGGGCTTATTGGTACTTGATGTTGTGTAAGATAACGTTTTATGTCACCTGTATGCCACCAGCGGGAATCGAATTTGCTGTCATCGGTATAGCTTAAGTTATCTTCAATTTCCTCTGGTGACAAGGGTGTAATAAGTGTTCTTGCAGTAGCAATGGATGAGTTTAAATTTTTCACCTTAAAACGTTGTGTGCTAAATTGCCTTGCTACAAACGCTGCAATAGGACCGCAATTATTGATGTCGCCTGTGGCTTGTCTAATAAATAACTTTCCTAGCGGATCGTGAGAAATAATCGTACTGTTATTGATTTCTGCATCTGCATAACACGATACTGTAATGCTAGCTGACAAGCATAGTGCTATTAGCAGACTTACTACTTTTTTTTCGTTCATTTCCCCATTTCCCCATTTTTATATTATTTTTATTTATATTCATAAAAGTTTAGTGTTTTATGAAATGTAATTAAAATGTTGCTATATCTACATTTATTTTTTGAAGTTTATAAGTTGATATATTAACGTCTATTTTTATGATTATTATTTTTTATAACATGATTAAATAAACTAATCAATATTGTTTATATTATGAATAGTATTTGTTTTATCAGATTTTTAAGTGCTAACGTAATATAGTTTTTAAACTAACCTTGCAATGAGATGAATACAAAGATCTTTACTTTTGTCTATAAATAAGATGAATAGTCAGTTAGTGCTATCAAGTTGTTGTATAATTGGTCTCGTTATTTTCTTGGTTGGGTTCGTGTTAACTTTATGAATAGTGAAGACTTAGTGATTGTTGAAGCACTGGATGATGGTACGTTGTATGCTGCCCCCAGTCTTATTCAAGAAATGTTTACTTATCCTTATTTAGAGGATGCCTTTTTATTGGTGAGTTATGATTGTCTCGGAAATCCAACAGGCTACATCCCTGTGGGGATTAATAATGATAGTAAGTTCATGTCTTATATTCCAGCTATTCCTCCTTCAGCACCTGTTTGCCCAACCTATACGCCAGGTGCAACTAATGTTCTTAGGAGTATTGAAAAGCTTGTTAGTGGTGACTATATTTACTTTGACGTTGATGTTGTTGCCAACACCGAACTATCAACACAAGAGGAGACAGCGAGTGCTATTTGCCTGCCATTAGAAAAATATCTACAACATTTATCATCATCACGACGTAAAGATATTCGGCGAAAATTAAAGCAGTCTTCTCAACTGAATGTTGAAGCGGGTTGTTTGGAAGATGTTTTAGCCGCTTGGCCATGGATGAAAGCGGTTTGGCAACGGCGTAATCAATATGATATTGACCATGTTAATCGTGTACTTTCATGGTTAAATGTGATCGAGCAGTCAGGAAGAGGATGTTTAAAAATAGACAAATATATGCTTAATGGAAAAATGGTGGGGGTCAATTGCTGTGTGCTGCATTATTTTCATGGCACATTGCATTGTGATGATTACTTAACATGGTTTGATGCTAAACACGCCTCAGGTTTAGGTATTGTAAGTGCGGTTAATAACCTTTCTAATCCAGCCTATCAAGGTGCACGTTATAATTTAGGTTTGCCTGGTTTTTATGGTAAGACGTTTGATGGGCATGAATACAAATGGGATGTGATTCCAAAGTCACTTCGATTAACGCAATCCATTGTGAATATTAAGCTAGGAAATAATGCAGGGGAGGTATCGTTTGATTGTATATAAATATAGCTTCCGAAGAGGGGTGGAAGCTATAGAGTGGTGTTGTGATATGAAAAATCCTAAATATGTTGTCTATTATAGCTATCAAGTCTATAGGTTGTAATGACGGTTTCATTGCTTTCTACGACTACAATTCCACCTTTATCACGAACTTTTAGTAGGTCTTTACGTAATTTATCAAGATTTTGTACTAGATCATCAATGTTTTGACGACCGAGCATAAGTTTATCGCCACGTTGTACGCCATGTTCTCTAACGACATTAATCAGTCGTAGTGTGATGCCTCGTTGTCCCATGCGCTTATGAGCGTGTCTTGTCATTGTCATTATTATTCACCTTACATGTTGTTATTTGTCCTGCTCATTTAAATTAAAAGGAAGTGAAGGAGTGTGACCATGTAAGGTGAATATAGTTCCTTTTGTCGCTTATGATTCTACTTATTAATAAAGTTTGGGCATTTTTATTTGTTAGTTGACCATTCAGGCTACTAGGACTCGCCCTTCAATCTCACTAAACTTGCTACGCTCAAACAACGTTCGGTTTCAGTGCGATTCCTAGCAGGCTTCAAACGGTAAGCTATTTTTTGCATTTTTTATGTGATTTTTAAGAAGCTTTAGGAATAGATTTTTTAGCTATTTTTTTCGTTTTCCATACGCGTTGTTTCCAATGATGTTTTGTTTCTTTTGTCACTTTTACCCAGAATAGCTTGCCAGAATTACGCCAGCCATCCAATACAATGCCTGTTTCAAAGGGTTGTCCTTTAGCAGTAACAATCATGGCATTATGTTCGTTCCAATATTCGCCCTCAGCAGAAACGCCTTCTTTTAGATCAAAGGTTTTGAAATTTTTGCGTTTTTTTAAGTGGCTAATTAAGTCTCTTTGCCAGTGATAGCATAAACCACGAGGTCGGCGTTTAGTGTTGACTAAGTAATTATGATAAAGCGGTGGGGATGCTAATTTGTACTGATTAGCCAGTATCATTGAATAAACGACAGAATCATAAGCAATTAAAGTAGCTTCCGCTTCTGAGGTATTTTCACCAAGGTTAAGTAAAGCCGTTTTAAGCTCAGAAATAGATTGCTTTTGCTCCGTTGAGAGTTTGGTGGCGACAGGTATGTTATCGTTGCCCATATGGACATTATTATAATGTACTGAGCCGCAGCCAGTGAGTAATAGAGTGCTGAATAATAAAATGATTGACTGTTTTAGCATAAGTTTTGCCCTTTAGTTATTAGTGCTAAATAGTGAGTTGTTTTTACGCCTTAGTAAAAAACATCATATAGTTGACATCAACATTATCCTCTAGTTTATACACTTGAAAAATAGGGTTGTAGCTCATTCCAATTATATTTTGTAGGGTAAGTCCTGCCTGACGTGCCTGTGCTTCTAGTTCGGAAGGGCGGATGAATTTATGATATTCATGTGTACCTTTTGGCAGCATGTTTAATACATATTCAGCACCAACGATAGCAAATAAAAATGACTTTGGATTGCGGTTAATGGTCGAAAAGAAAACCTGTCCATTGGGTTTAATTAATTTTGCACATGAGGCAATAACGGATTCTGGTGAAGGCACATGTTCTAGCATTTCCATACAGGTCACAATGTCATAGCATCCAGCTTCATTTTCGGCCATTTCTTCTACAGTTATCTGCTGGTAATCAAGTGCTAATTTTGCTTCAATTTCTAGGCTGTGCAGTCTGGCAACGGATAGAGGTGTTTCGCCCATATCAATTCCTGTGACGGTTGCACCCCGTATTGCCATACTTTCTGACAAGATGCCGCCACCACAGCCCACATCAAGAATTTTTTTTCCTTTGAGTCCACCTGAGTGTTTCTCAATATAATTGAGTCGGAGTGGATTAATTTCATGCAAGGGCTTGAATTCACTATTTTCATCCCACCATCGACTCGCGATTTCATTAAATTTCCTTATTTCATTAGGGTCAACGTTTTCCATTTTTTTTACTCTTAAATTTAGGGCTTATAGGCTTCATTATAACGCCCCGCATTTGTTTGGGAAGGGAGAGTTTGTGTTGTTCAGCATTGTATTTTATAAAAAAGGATTATTATGACGTTCATACCCAATGCTGGTTTCAGCCCCATGTCCTGACACAATGGTTACGTCATCATCAAGTGATAAGAGTTGTGTTTGAATGGAGTCGATGAGTTGTTGATGATCGCCTCGTGGAAAATCAGTACGTCCAACAGCCCCTGCAAAAATCACATCGCCGACAAATACCACTTTATCTCGCTCATGATAAAGCACAATGTGTCCTGGTGTGTGACCTGGGGTAAACCGTACCGAAAAACACTCATTGCCAAAATGTAGTATATCGCCTGCTACAAGCCACTGATTTGGGTGGAAAACGTCGCAATGCGGAAAGTTAAACATTTCAGCTTGTTTGGGTAAGAGATCTAACCAAAACTGGTCTTCCTTATGTGGGCCAGAGATAGGGATCGTGTAATGTTGAGCAAGCTTTGTTGTGCCCCCTACATGATCAAGATGACCGTGTGTGAGGAAAATGGCGACAGGATGGAGTTGATGTTTCTCAATAATAGTAATGAGCTTTTCTATATCACCGCCTGGATCAATAATACAGCAATCGAGTGTTTCTTCGCACCATGCAATGCTGCAATTTTGTGTGTAAGCGGTAACTGGGATTGTAATGTATTTCATTGTGCCTAATTGAACGAGGTTGTTTTTGGAAATGGTATTCTAAATATCCTCTTGAGAATAGCAACCCGAATATGAAGCAGATAAAATATGCCTATTTTGTCTTTTAAATAGTGGTTTTTACACAATGCCAACACAAAACAGCCTCGATTTTTTTCGTGAAGCCGCGCCTTATATCCACCAACATCGTGGTAAAACAGTTGTTTTAGCCTTAGGGGGGAATATTATTCAGCATCCTTGTTTTGTGCAAGTGCTGAAGGATATTGCGATTCTTTCTACCTTGGGCGTTAAGATTGTTTTAGTGCATGGAGCGCGACCACAAGTTGCAGCAAAATTGGAGCAGCAACAGTACAAGGTGTTGATTAAAAATGATCTACGTGTCACGGATGCGCATACGCTTGAAGTGGCGAAAGACGTTATTGGTCATATTCGGATAGATATTGAAAACCAGCTCACTCATGTGTTTAATTCTCCGCCTATTATTCATCAAGGGATTGGGGTTCTTTCAGGTAACTTTATTACTGCACAGCCTATCGGTGTTTTGAATGGTGTGGATTATAAATTTACAGGTAAAGTGCGTAAGTTAAATACTGCTTTATTGCAGGATTTGCTCGCCCAGCAAAGTATTGTTTTGTTATCACCTTTGGGCTTTTCGCCCACGGGTGAAACGTTTAATTTGCATTATGAGGACGTTGCCAGTTTTACAGCAAAACGTTTACAAGCCGATAAGTTAGTTTTTTTACATGAAGAACAACTTGATTTACCGTATCAGGCTGATCTGCATCAGTTAAGCAAACTACGCGAATCGTTTTCACAACATCAGCGTTTATATCAACATATTACTGAATCATTGGAGCGGGGTGTGCAGCGAGTACATTTGATTGATGCGCGCATTGAAGGCAGTCTTTTAACCGAGCTTTATACCCGTGATGGTGTGGGAACGTTATTTTTTGCGGGGCATTATGATGATCTTCATGCGGCGAGTATTGAGCATGTGAATGGTATTTTAGCGTTGATTAAACCCCTTGAAGAGAAAGGTATACTGATTAAACGCTCTAGAGAGCAGTTAGAGTTAGAAATTACTAATTTTATTGTGAGTGAACGGGATAAAAAAGTCATTGCTTGCGCTGCTTGCTATCCACTTGCTAATACTTCGATAGGGGAGCTTGCTTGTTTGGTGGTGGATAAGGATTATCACGGGCAAAATC
>DRMA01000264.1 GCA_011375245.1 Thiothrix sp.
AATCAGGTAAGTGATTATGTTGGACGATATGGTTTAGGGTATATTTAAACTTATGCAAGGTTGCAGTAGACCCCACTTTTTTGTGTAGGTTTTTTATACCGATCACCCATTGTTGTTGCTGTCCACAATGCTTGCGTGCAATTTCATAGATACGGCGTTCTATGGGTTTTCGGAGTCTAAAATAATCACGACTAATGCTTAATATGCCTTTGCCAATGATCGAATTATAAAGCCATTCTGATAGGGTAATTTCAAGCTCTACCATACGATTCGTTGTCGGATCATCAATAAGAATTTCATAGCTATCAATAATACCAAAGCCTTTGATGATTTGTTTACCGTCCGTTTTTATATTAGTGGTAATGAGTGTTCCTGTGAGTCGGTCAAGTGCATTACGTAATAATTTGTATTCCCTTCCTCCTGTACCTCTATTGGTCGTAATGAGTAAATCATGGGCTTTAAAACGTATTTTTCGTTGTGGCGTTTTCCCTTGATTAATCCCTTTAGTGAGTTGAGAAATAGCGTAGATAAGAATGTCTTTATCATGAATGGTTGCTAACCCCATACTACTTGGGACAATGGTTACTCGACTGCCGTTATGTTCATAGTTTCGTATTTTTGTATCGGGTCTTGTTGATAAGGTAAAAAGTGGATGTTCCATGCTGGCTATATCACTTTTGGGAATAACGTCACCAAAATCGCAAATAAACCAATGGTCGTTTGGGTGTCTGATGGGCAAGAGGGGATTCACCATGATTACGTCCTTTTATAAAATATTCCTAAAGTCACGAAGACTTGTTCCTGAAGTCACGAAGAGGCTTTATTCGTTGTTTTGCTTTTCCCTTTTTATTCGTGATTTCAGGAATAGTCGTTGATTTAGGTGATGGAGTCAAGCTTTTAGTTCGTGACTTTAGGAATGTTTTTCGTGATTTTAAGCATACTTTCGTGATTTCGGGAATAGTTCTTCGTGACTTTAGGAACATGTTTTCGTGATTTCAGGAAGGCTTATTCGTGACTTTAAGAATAAAAAAGAGGTCGGATGCCACATAACATAATGATTTTAAATAATAAAATGTGGTTGCGAAAATGCCTTAACACTATATAACATCTATTAACGCTTATAACATTAGGACAATTTCGCTAGAAGCCTTCGATAATGCGATAAAAAAATAACGTTAAAGAGTAAAAAATAAATGTTTTTTAGTGATAGTGTTGTTTAATAAGCTTTTTTTGAAAAAAGTTGCCACTCATGGCATGAGTGGAATGAAATGACGAAGGATGAGAGAATTAGCTGAAAATTTACCCAATCACCAAATACTCTACCCACTTCAGCGAGTAGAGGTCAATTGGCAATTTTAATGGCAATATGGTATTTTATGGCTATATATATTGATATTATAGCCATATTAGAGATTCACACCAATGAGCCAAGCAACTATTTCACAACTGAAAAACCATTTACCTGAAATGGTTCATACCGTTGAAGCAGGACAAGATTTACATATTACCCGTCATGGTAAACCTGTTGCGGTAATTGTATCTTTGGCGCGTTATCAGCAGGCATTTTCAGCAGGGAAAGGGATTTTCAATGCTACGCTACGTTGGCGACAACAATTTCCCGATGCAGATGGTTTTAGTGATGAAGAACTAGAGCAATTGCGTGATAAAGCCGCTCATGCAGAGAGTGCTGTGTGGGATTAGGTCGATGAAATATCTGTTAGATACCAATATCATTTCTGAAGCAATGAAACAACAGCCCGATTATCGAGTGCTTAAGCGTTTAGAATTAGACAGTATTTTTTCCTGCACCTCAGCAACGGTATGGCATGAGCTTTGGCATGGCGTAAACTTGCTAAAAGAAAGCCCTCGAAAAAAGAGCATCGCCACGTATTTGGATTTATTGGTAGAAGAGAATTTTACCATTCTGCCTTTTTGTCAGTTAGCCGCAGAATGGTTAGCAGAAGAACGTGTTCGTTTAAAAGAGGAGGGGGTTACGCCTGCGAAGTATGACAGTGAAATTGCAGCCGTTGCTTATGTAAATCAGCTTACCGTTGTTACTAGAAATGAGCGTGATTTTTCCTGTTTTGTTAATGTTCGGGTGGATAATTGGTTTAAGTAGCACGCTTAATTTTAATCATTAAAACCCCACATAAAAAAATTCAAACCTCCCACTCTCAATATCTACCTTCAACGTTGCTCCATGATAAAGCGCGTAATCAATATATGCAGGAACAGGACTCTGAGAATGGCATTCATCCCCATGCTCAGGCGAGTTAAAATCCCGATCCCCATCACGAAAAGCTAATAACATATGTTCACCAAGTTCTTTATCAGCTACTTGATTAGCCAGTATTTTTGCAGCATTAAAATCACTAATGGGTTCTGTGGGTGATAATTCAATAATTGTGACGTTTGTGTAGTCAGGTTCAGTGGCAATATGACAAGCGGAGCCTGTTTTTTCTGGGTTGGTATGCATGGCTAGGGTTGCCTAATGTTTGTATGGGCTGGCTATTATAGTTGAGAAAACAAATGTTAGCGAAAGCCTGTTAATTTTCTGTTGTTAAATAGGAATGTTTCCTATTAATTTTATTCATAAAATCACTTTATCTGCCTATTCACGAGTATTCATCAGGTTTTATGGAAATCTTTGTGTAATAAGAGTATGCTTCCGCGTTTTAAAAGGCTGTCTGAGTATCAGCCTGTTGTCTATCGAGTTGCTTCTAAAATAAGCTATATTAAGCTAATCCCCTGTTTTAGATGCTGGTAACACTCTAACTGCTGTCTCGGACAGCTTCTATGAATAATTCTAAATAAGCACATACTTATATTCTGATGTATATAATTTAAGCCCTCGGAGGAACGTCAATGGTAGACGTAGTTGGAACAAACCAGACCATTATTGTGGTTGGTGGTGGCATCAGTGGCATGACCGCCGCACTTGAAGCTGCTGAGACTGGTAAACAAGTCATTCTTATTGAAAAGCGCCCGTATCTGGGTGGTCGTGTTTCACAATTGTATAAATATTTTCCTAAAATGTGTCATCCGACCTGTGGACAGGAAGTAAACCAAGGTCGGATGAAACGTAATCCAAATTTGCGTGTTATTACGATGGCAGAAGTCACCGATATTAGCGGTGATACAGGAAATTACAGTGTTTCCATTAAACTAGCACCGCGTTACGTCAAAGACAGTTGCACGGCGTGTGGTGATTGTGAAAAAGCGGTGACCACTGAATTCGATGATGAACATAACTACGGTTTAAGTCAGCGTAAAGGTGCGTATATTGCGAATAAAATGGCGTATCCACAAACCTACGTGCTTGACCCCCGCATGATGGGTACAGAAGACGCAACGAAAGCGAAGGAAGCCTGTAAGTTCGATGCGATTGATCTTGATATGCAAGAAGAAACCATCGAGCTAACCGCAGGTGCTGTCATCTGGTCTACAGGCTGGAAACCTTACGATGCAAATAAAATTCAGCCTTATGGTTATGATCGTTTCAAAAACGTCATTACTAACGTTGAATTTGAGCGCTTAATGGATCCGCATGGCCCAACAGGTGGCAAGTTACTACGTCCTTCCGACGGTAAAGAAGCTAAAGATGTAGCGTTTATCCAATGTGCAGGTTCGCGGGATAAAAACCATTTAGCGCATTGTTCACGTATTTGTTGCATGGCTTCGCTTAAACAATCGAACTATGTACAAGAAAAATACGGTCATGATGGAAAATCAACCGTTTATTACATTGATATTCGTGCTATTGACCGTTTTGAAGATTTCTATCAAGCGGTTAAAGACAATAATAATATTAGCTTTATTAAATCGAAAGTGGCGAAGATTGAGCAAGATGGCGATCAAAACCCTGTATTACACGGTGTTGATACTGAAGGCTATAAGCGTTACGCCACGTCGCATGATCTTGTTGTGTTAGCAACAGGGATGGAACCCAGTGTTGATGTGTCAGATTTCCCTGTTAAATTAGTGGTGAATCCAGAAGGCTTTATCGAGCAAGATGATAAAAACGGCGGTGTTTTTGCTGCGGGTTGCTCATCTGATGCCTTAGATGTTAATCGCTCAGTTCAACATGCAACCGCGAGTGCATTACGCGCGGTACAAGTTGTGAACCAAGTTGCCAGATCGGAGGTGCAATAACATGGCAGTTGAAAAGAAAATCGGTGGGTACATTTGTACAGGTTGTGGTATTGGTGATCGTTTGGATACCGACCAACTGGAAAACATTGCGAACCGTGAAGGACGTATTGCCTATGCGAAACAGCATAATTTTTTATGCAGTGAAGCAGGCGTAAAAATGATTCAGGATGATCTGGAATCAGGTGAAGCGAATCATTTAATGATTGCTGCCTGTTCACGTCGTTCAAAAACCGAAGCGTTTAATTTTGGCGCACAGGTGCCGATGACGCGAGCTAATTTACGTGAAGGTGTTATCTGGATTCGTCCTGATACCGATGAAGCCAAAGAAACCACACAGGAAATGGCAGACGATTATATCCGTATGGCGTGCGCTGAAGTCAAGCAAATGACCGCTGCCAAGCCAAGTGACGAGCAAGGACTGAATAAAAGCATTTTGGTTGTCGGTGGTGGGATTACTGGGATGACGGCGGCCATTGAAGCAGCAAAAGCAGGTTATCCTGCATCTATTGTTGAAAAAACAGGTGCATTAGGTGGTGCGGTTGCTGGTTTTAGTAAAGTTGTTCCTGATCACTCACCCTATATTGAGCCAGTAGACTCAGGTATTGAGGCGATGCTGGCTGAAATTGAAGCTAGCCCACACATCACGGTATACCTTAATTCGACAGTTGCGAAAACATCAGGTGCGCCAGGGCGTTTCTCGGTGGATATTGCCACTGAAAGCGGTTCGATCAGTAATGCGGAATTTGGTGCGATTGTTCAGGCAACAGGTTTCACGCCTTATGATGCCAATCAACTGGTTGAAATGAGCTATAGCCAGTCGCCTGACATTATGACGCAGATTGAGCTAGAAGCGTTAGTGAAGGCAGCCGATAGCGGTGATCTTAAACGTCCCTCGGATGGTAAGGTGATTGAAAGCGCGGTGTTTGTCCAATGTGCAGGGCAACGTAGCAAAAAGAAAAATGAGTTAGATTATTGTTCGGGTCATTGTTGTAATACTAGCATTAAACAAGCGATGTACTTCCAGCAACATAATGGTGATGTTGCAACGACGATTTTATTTACTGATTTACGTACCCCTGGTGCAAACGGTGAAGATTTCTATCGTAGCGCTCAAGAAAGAGGAATAACGTTCCGTAAGGGTGAAGTGATTGGTATTGCTGATGATCTAACTGTTACCTTTCAAGATTTAATCCTTGCTGAGCAAGATACCTTGCAACCTGATCTTGTTGTCTTAGCAACGGGTATGGTCGCTAACTCAGGTGTTAATATTGAGGATGCGAATAAGAAAAGTGATGATGATGATGCTGATGCTGATGCTGATGATAGCGATGTTGTGGCTAAAGTATCGGTTGAATCGATTCTGAATCTTGATTATCGCCAAGGTTCTGATGTACCACAACTCGTCAATGGCTTTACTGATTCACACTTTATTTGTTTCCCTTATGAAACACGCCGCACAGGTATTTATACCGCAGGCCCTGTTCGCCGTCCTATGGATGCAGCACAAGCGAAAACGGATGCGATGGGTGCAACCATGAAAGCCATTCAAGCGGCTGAAAATGCAGGCAGTGGCATGGCTGCACATCCGCGTAGTGGTGATTTAAGTTTCCCAACTTTCCGTGCAGAAGGCTGTACGCAATGTAAACGTTGTACGGTGGAATGCCCGTTTGGGGCGATTGACGAGAACGAAAAAGGTTACCCACAATTTAATGAATCTCGTTGTCGCCGTTGTGGTACGTGTATGGGCGCGTGTCCTGTACGGGTTATCTCATTTGAGAATTACAATATTCAAACGGTTGGGCAGCAAATTAAAGCGGCTGATGTACCTGATGAATTTGAAGAAAAGCCACGTATCTTAGTCATGGCCTGTGAAAACGATGCGTATCCTGCGTTAGATATGGCCGCTGCAACAGGCAAAGCACAATACAGTGAATTTGCGCGTGTTGTTCCTGTACGTTGCTTAGGTTCTGTGAGTACGATTTGGATTATTGATGCGCTCAGTGAAGGCTATGACGGCATTATTCTCATGGGGTGTAAGAAGGGGGCAGATTATCAATGTCACTTTGTTAAAGGCTCAGAGATGGCACATTATCGTATGGCAAAAATCGGTGATACGTTAGAGCAAATGGCAATGGAACAAGAACGTGTTGCGGTGCATGAGGTTGCCATTACAGATATTGAACGCGCCCCTGCATTGATTAACGAAATGGCTGAAGTGATCGAACGCATTGGTCTAAGCCCAAATAAATTCTAGGAGGAAGATAAGATATGAGTGAACTCAATCAACAAATGGCTGAGAAGTACAAAGGTAACTTTCTCAAAGAAGTCGAAGACAATGTGGAAGAAGGCGAATGGGTCAAGATGTGTATGCAATGTGGCGTATGCTCTGGTTCTTGCCCCTTAGGTTCAGACTGGGAACATCCCCCACAAGAACTGTTTATGATGATTCGTGCCAATAAACGTGATGAAGTATTGGGTACGGATTCTATGTGGAACTGTACCTCTTGTTATAACTGTATTGCACGTTGTCCGCGTGGTGTGCAAATTACGCATATTATGCATGGCTTGGCGCATTATGCGAAGAAGCTGGGTTTAACGCCGAAGAATCAGCAAACCGAAAAATTCTCTCAGCTATTCTGGGATAACCTCACCAAGAAAGGTAGGGTTAATGAGCTTAAATTAGGGCTTAGCCTATACTTTATGAACGGTTTTGGTGAAGGCGTGAAAGTTGCGATGAAAAACCAAAAATTAGGTATGGCAATGATGAAAGCAGGGCGGATGAGCCCGATGGAAATAGCAGGCGGACATGGTGTTAAAGATCCTTCAGGCTTGCAAAAAATGCTAAATAAAGCGCAAGAACTGGAAGATGCGCGTATCCGTGGAGAGGCGAGTTAATTATGGCAAACGAATATTCATTTTACCCAGGCTGTTCTTCACAAAAAGGCGCATCAGGGTCTAACCAGATGGTGTCTAACGATACCATGTGTGAAGAATTAGATATTAAGCTGAATGAAATTGAAGACTGGAATTGTTGCGGTGCATCGGTGGGTTATTCAGGCGGTGGCGAGTTATCGCGTTTAGCCCTTTCGGCACGAAATCTGGCTATTTCAGAAGAAAAACACCCTGAGCAAGATTTAATTGCGACGTGCCCAGCCTGTTGGTTGGCAACCCGCGAGACGCAAGAACGCTTGCATGATGATCCACAAATGATGTCTGATGCGAATAAAGCATTGGCTGAAATTGGCGTTAAATATCAAGGAGTTAAAAAGCCTGCACGTCATATGACCGAAGTATTAGTCGAAGACATTGGTTTTGATAAGTTAGCAGAGACGGTTAAAAAACCCTTAGAAGGGATTAAGATTGCAGGCTATGTTGGCTGTCAGTCAAACCGTCCTTATGGTATTGCGGGTGAATCGTTTGAAAACCCTTTGTATCTCGACAAAATGGCTGAGGCGGCAGGTGCGGACGCGATTGGTGACTATGAGAAGAAAGTATCCTGTTGTGGCGGTGCGTTAATGTTCTCTGAGCCAGAAAAATCACAAGCATTGGTTAAAGATATTATCGAATCGGCCTATGATCATGGTGCAGATATGATTATGACCCCTTGTGCGATGTGTCAGATGAATGTTGAAGCCTATCAAGGCGATATTAATGATAAATTTGGTACTAAGTTTGATATGCCTGTGGTCTTTTATAGTCAAGTATTGAGTGTGGCTTATGGGCGCTCAGCAAAGGATGCGGCGTTGAATGGTCAGTTGATTAAGCCGAAGAAGTTGATTGAGCTTGCTGAGAAGTAATTAGTAACTTAATTCTGTTAGATCCCTCTAGTGCCGAGGCTGGAGCCTCGGCACTGCTATCGGATAACAATAAGTGGTGTCTTCCCTTGATTCCGCAAGCTACATCAAGGCTACGGGAGTTACCTTACTTTGAACTACGTCAAGAAACTCATCTTGAGTAATCAATCGAATCCTTGTCCCTACGATACTTTTTCTATCGTGCAACGTATTGTACCCCCAATCCACAAGCTGAAGGTTGAGCTGCTGTAGTGCAGGATTATTTAATAAGTTGTTTAAGGTCGGTAAGCGATCTTCTACAAATACAATATCTTGCTTAGCATGTTTGATGCTAAGTGCTTCTAGTACCTGTGGCTTGCTCATCCCTCGATCCAAACCATAAATACGTTCTGCTGCGAGTTCAATTTGGCTACTTGCTAAGATGCGTTGTACAAAGCGTTCTTGTTTAGTGGTGATGATATACCATTGATCAGCAGCTAAAGTGCGTAATTTTTCGGCTATCCCTGAAAATAATGGGTTCTTATCAAGCCAGTCTTGTTCATTTTGCTCAATCCATTGATCGCGTATTGTGCCAAAGGCTTTTTTCAGGTCTGTTATCTCTAATTTTTCCTTAGTGAGTAGTGTTGTGATGTGCTGTTCGTAGTGAGTACATAAATCAGCAATATTAACTTTGTTGTACAGCAAGCGCATAATCAATATGGCTTCATACCCTGTTTCAATATAAGGTCGTACCTGTCGAAAGGCTGAGATTAATGCATTATTGATGCTAAATTGTTGCATCTCTGACCAATAGAGTTGTGCTACCTTCCAGCCTGTTATAGCTGTTTCAGTCGCACTGTCACAAATGACACCATCGAAATCAAGAGCATAGATAGGAGGCTTGCTGCTAAGGTTACAAATGACAAATCCTCCCTTCATAAATAGCCATCACTGCTTTTAATTCATGATAAATAAAATCTCGTTCAGCGAAGGAGTAAGCACTGAGTTGTTCAGGAATCTGCTGTTTTTTTAAGGTATATAATAATTTATTAACAGCGATACAGCCTTTACTAGCAATGGCTTCAATGACTAATTCTAACTTGCTGTAATCCAAATTTTCTATTGGGGTATGGGCGCTGATTGAATATTGACGTGATCGCATATGATAACAACTGGGTGAGTTAAAAGGGGATGTTGCAATAAAAATTGTAACATTGTTAGTAGTACTTTGTGTTGTATCGGGTATTGACTAATATCAATGGTTGGGTGATTTAGTTATTATTTGCTCATTTTCGGTTTTTTCTTTCGGGATGATGTATTTGAAAATGGTGGATTATCACCTTGCAATGTAGAAACTAGTTTGGCTAATAAAATGCGCAAAAGTCGGGATAGAATAGGGTGTTTGTGAACATTTTTTTGGTATTTATACGGGGTTTGCTGGGTGGAGAGGAGAGAGGTGGTTCTTTCGTGGGCATTATTTTTTTTAAGGGGGTCAGAGGGCAAAACTCTGCTAATAGAATTCTCTTTGAAGATGTTATTCATTTGTTATTCCTCAATAGCGTAGAAGTATAGAGTAACGAAAGCATTTCTGATCATTAGCTACTGGGTGATAAACAAGAGTTACTATTAATAAGTAACCCTTGTTTATGAAGAAGTATCTATGGCGTGGAGATACTCCTTAACGAGCACATTCCTTGTGCTGTCCCACTCATTATAGATGATTTTAACGATTGTTGATTGCGTTAGTTGATATTTTGTTATTGGCATCTGATAAACAGATAAAAATAATATTTTGTCTATTTTTTCTGCGGATAAAACTTAAACCTACAAGTAATACAAGTAGTGCAATATTAAAGCTGCCACCCGCTCCCTTCGTGTTTTCTGCTTCTGTGATTGTTTTACTGTCATCATGTGTAGGAGGAGTTGCAGTGTTGACAACCGTTATAGGCACTGCTGGAGTAACAGCAATGGAGCTAGGAGCGCTTACTGCTGTATTTTCAGGTTGTGCATTATCTGAACTGCTTGGAGAGTTGCTATCGGTAGTTGTCTCTGTCTCTGTTAGTGTTTCTACGGGAAGTTCTATAGGCACTTCGGTAATCGTTATGGTAAAGCATTGAATTTCTGATGATATGCCGTGGCCTTTTTTAGTAACCGCTTTCATGCAAATTTCAGCACTACCGTGTGTATTTGCTTGAGTTTTAAAATGCAATGAATGTGATGGATAGCTTAGCCAAGGTTGCTCACTAAATAATGCAGGGTTGGAGTTTGAAGTAACATAGAAATAAATCGGTTCTAGGTTATCACCTCCATTAGGTAGCTGTGTTCCACCCATACCATCCATTGCTCGTGTTATCCAAGCAGGAACATGCACAGTACCTGTATCAGAAGGGGTTGTATAATTAGTTGCTGCTAAGATAAAGCTTGGTTGTTGATAGGGATCGGTGATTGTTATTGTAAAGCATTGAATCTCCGACGATACACCATGACCTTTTTTAGTCACTGCTTTCATGCAAATTTCCGCACTACCCTGCGTATCATCCTGAGTGGTGAAATGCAATGAATGTGATGGATGGCTTAGCCAAGGTTGTTCACTAAACAATGCGGGGTTGGAGTTTGAAGTAACATAGAAATAAATCGGCTCTAGGTTATCACCCCCATAAGGAAGCTGGGTTCCACCTCTACCATCCGTTGCTTGGGTTATCCAATCTGCAACTTGCACAGTTCCTGCATCATAAGTTGTTGTGTAGTTCGTGGCTGCTAGGGTAACCGTTGGTTTTTCAGGCTGTACATTAATACTGACCGTTGCAGTGTCTGCGGTTAAAGCGGTTATGGTTGCGCTTGCTGTTGCAATAGCAATAGCGATTGTTGTCGCTGTTACCGTTTCACCATTAGCGTTGCGTACGGTATAACTAAAGTTATTTTCACTGGGTGTATAAATAATTTCTGCAACCGTTTCGGTGATAACGCTTGTCTCGCTATTATTATTGCTGGTGAGGGTGTAAATAAAGGTTTCACTGTCAGTAAAATCTTCAGTGGGAGTATGTATAGCAACTGCCGTTGCTGTTGCCGTTGCTGTCGCATCTTCTGTTGAGGCAATTGCGATTGCAGTCGCGGTAGCAATCGCCTCACCGTCAAGAGCATTGCTAATCGTAAAGGTAATGCTTTCTGTATTTTCTGTGTTCTCTGTGCTATTGGGACTATTGTTTACATTCCGAAAAATAGTTGCTGTGCCATCAGCATCAGCTATTGCTTCTCCGCCCTCATTATCATTGATGGTAAACGTGAACGTATCAGTATCGGTAAAATCGCCTTCTGGTGCAAGAACGGCAATAGCGGTACTTGTTGCTGTTGCGGTTGTTTCAGTAAGGTAGCCATCACTAATGGTATAATCAAAGGTATCTGTGCCAATGAAATTTGCATTGGGTGTGTATACGAAATGATTGCCTTGCTGTTCAATAAAACCATGTGTTGGATTGGTATAGCCAATAATTTCCAATAGGTCGTTATCAAGGTCAGAGTCATTATCAAGGATAGTGATCGGAACGGGGGTATTGAGTGTTGTTTCAGCAATGTCATCAACGGCATTGGGTATATGATTCATTGCCTCAGGCAAATCTTCAGCCGATGTATTACTGACTAATATGGTTGAAAATAGAACGAATAATGTACTAATAGCCACTTTTTTGGCTTGCTTGAGAAAAGGCATAGAATATATTTATCCATTTTTTTGGTTTATGACTTTGTAAGCAGATAAGTGCAATTAAACGATAAATATATTGTTTATTTGACTTATTTTATTCAGCTTTAATTCATACTACAACAAGGATAGTCGTTGAGATAGCTTAATTAATTTTTTTTCTATGAGAGATATAATATTAATTATTAATGGTGTGCTTTTGTGATTTTTTCTATAGTTTTGTATATTTTTTGATCTTATTAATCAGTTAATATATGTTGTTATTAATTAAATTTATAACTAACGTTGAAGATATTATTGTTTGTTGATATAAACGGTTGAAGTCACTGATAAAAGGTTTTTTAAGGTATGAAAGAACATAAGCAGCAGATGACTTGGCTATGTTGTTTTGTTGAAAAATGAAACAATATCCTTGTTGATATTTTATTCAGGATTAAGAAAATGACATTGCGTAAACGTCTGTGGGGATTAGGATTATTCACTAGTTTATTAGTGTTAACACAGGCAAATGCAGCTAGTCATTCTCGTTCTATCACTATTCAAGTGGTTGCTAAAGAGCATATAAAACTAAAAGGATCAGCGACTGCTAAGACGCTAACGGCAATTAAACTTATTGATATTCAACGTAATAAGCCTATTAATCTAGGGACATTTGGTATTGAAGCCAGTACACAGGCAAACTGTAGTATTGGTTTCAGCTCTGTTA
>DRMA01000265.1 GCA_011375245.1 Thiothrix sp.
AAAACGTGTTGCAGGTAATGGTAAATTATTAGAGAAAATATGGCGGCGCTTTAAAGCAGAACATGCTAAAGATATTAGCAAACTACGTGCTGCGATTGATAATAACAATCATGACGATGAACGACGCTTAATACATACATTAAAAGGGGTCACTGGCAACATTGGTGCAGAAAAACTTTATCAATTTATTGATAAACTTGGCAGAAACCGTCCTGATGAGGAAGCATTGCAAAAACTAGAAACACTACTCATCAAAACGTTACTAGAAATTGAAACACATTTAGAAAATAGCCACAGATAAGATTAGTTCAGAAACCTGATTTACTTTCTAAATTGCTAAACTACAAGCAAGCAGTAAGATTATTAGCCTGGCAAGCCTGTTTGTTTGCTTTCCTTGATGTATTTTTGTCGTACTTAAGGTATTTGGACAGCATCCACCCCGTCTTACCTTTCCAAAATACATTTAGCCATAATTTTTTACTGTATTTTCTTGGTTTTGCTATTGCAACAACCCCCTTACTCCCCTCAGGAAGAGCACTAATAATGCGAGAATGAATAGTAGGATCATTATAAATAATTGCCTTACTACCTGAATTCTTATTATATTTTATAACCGTGTATGTCTTTAATATATCAGCATTAGAAAGCTGAAATGAAGAGAGAGAGAGTATAACTGATGCTGTTATTGTTATTGTTTTCACATTAATTCCTTAAATTTATCAACAGGCCTTTAGGAATAAGCATTAAATACAAAGCATAATCTTGCTTTATTTATACTTACCCCTTAACGTGCATACCACGAAGACTATAAACACAAAAAGGTGTTATCCTCGTTGTTTTGCTATTTTCAGCTTATTATATTTTTTTCACAATGAATGGCTCATTTTTACCGACAAAATGTTATGAATAAGCACATACGCTCATGAAATAGATGCTTAGCCTAAATCCTGATGGGCTGCCTTATTTGAGATTACTAAGATTTGTTATACCAGAATCACTATTAGTAGAATTATTTGTTCCCGCATCAACAGAACAGCCTTTAGAAGCATTACTTAATGCAGTAATACTACAACCTTCTTTTTCCTCTATGGATACTTCAGATGTTATTGAATCAATACTAGTAACAGCAGAACAACCTTTTGTAGCATCACTCAAATCAGCAATACTGCACCCTGCTTCTTCCTCCGTACCACTAGAAGTGATTGGAGTAATTGAAGTAATTTCAGATTCTATTGAATTATTAGCTGTATTATTACCTTCCTGCATGGGTGCTTTTTCTGTACCCGCTAGCTGATCAGTAGTAAATAATGGAATAACAACATTACCAACCACAATCCCTGCTAAGAATAATAACGCACCTGAAAGATATTTTTTAATATCGCTATTACTCTTATTATTTTCATGTATAGCTGTAGTATGAGAGACAACGGCTTCTGCACCAACTACATTTTTTTCTTTATCTTGATTTTGCTTCCGATTCTGATCTTGATCCTTTTCTTGTGAAGCAACTAAGGTACGTCCCCCTTCAGCTGACATTTTTTGTAATGACCCTCGATCACAACCTCGTCCAGCATTGCTATAAAGCCGCCCTTGCAACTTATTGCTAGAACGTCCTGGTAGTTGCTGCAACTTAGGTGGAACATCTAAAGCATGACCTTTTTCTTTCTGTGTTGTCATAACAAAAAACCACGTTGAGAGTATTAAATTAGATATATAGTAATCAGCATCACATCAAAATTTGCTTAAATGAGTGCATACTCACATTGCTGTGAACCATTGTTAGCATCATTAGATTTATATAACTTACTCAATAAAATTAATGTTGCCTGCCCCATAGCCTTATAAAATCATTGCCGATGAGCACCCCACCCATTCTTCGGAATGGCGTTGTTACAACCAAAATCGCTCTACGAGCGATGCACTATCTATCCCTCTCCTAAAGAGGAGGGGCTTCCGTGCAAATTTCGTTAAAACAATGAAATATAAATACCTATGAAGAATAACATTAATAAATTTAATAAGCATGACTAATGAAAAAATAACAACTATTCAAGCCCAAATATAGTGCCGCTCCCCTATTCACTAAAAGTAGTATGCCATAAACAACACAGAAATGTCGAAAAATGAATGTAAATTGGCTACTTTATGGCTAAAACAAAATCAAGAAAAACAATAATATTATATTTATCATAAGTTTATACTAAGCAGCAAATAGATAAATTTGTTGCTATTTAACAACACTTCTCCCCTAAAAAAACAATAACTCTTAACTATTATAGAAAATATCAATTTCTTTTAACTTCTTATCGAAAAAACAGCACCATAACTCCCTTTTGGAATATTAATAATAATATTATCCTCTCGACCATCCGTTAAATAATACTGCTCAAGACGTTTACGTAAATTACCTGCTTGTACACGAATCAAAGGATCTTGCTGTGGGTCAAAACGTTCATCTCGCTGAAAGACTTCCACTGCAATCGTAAACGCCTTTAATGTACTCGCATGACCATCCAGTGTTTCCTTAACAATAAACCGCAATAAGCCACGCATCCGCTTCGCCATCGAAAAGCCTTTACTGTTAAGAATTAGCTCTAATTGTTGTTCAATCAATTCACGCTTAGGGGGTTCTTTATTAGCGGGAGAATCTTGCTTTTCTGTAGAGGGAGTTGTCTGATGCAATAACTGCTGAATATCAATACCATTAGGCAAACCAAGGTTCTCTTTGAGCGAATCAAGATAAAAACGGCTCCTTTCTTCACTCTTATTAGAAACAACCGTTTCAACCCAATTAAATGCCAATGATCGTGCTTGCTCCAGTTCCTTACTACGTATTTCTAGCAACTGCTCTAATTGGGTCTTTTGCTTACTCACCGCCTCATGCGCTGCTTTTAATTCAAGATGGGTACGCATACGCGCTAATAACAAAGGAGGACTTAGTGGCTTATGAATGTAATCAACAGCACCTGCTTCAAAACCACTGACCTCATCTTCAATATCACGATTAGCCGTAAAAAAGAGAACGGGAATATGCGCGAGCCGTGGATTTTGCTTAAGTTGTTTACAAACGACTACACCACTAATATCAGGCATCACTAAATCTAGAAAAATAAGATCAGGAAGGGGCTCTTCAAGCACTTTTTGTAATGCCTCAATACCGCAATTTGCCGTACGAACGTTATAATCATCCTCTAGTAATCCTTCCAGCAATTCCAAAAAAATGGGCTCATCATCAACAATAAATATCAGTGGTTTTTTAGTATCCATAACAATAATATCAGCCCTTTTAAGTACTCAGTGAACGAAAAAGCCCTCTTTTGTGAGGTGGGGGCTATAACGAATCTAACGCTTTTATATTAGCACGTTATTCAGCTCTATTGTGTTAAAAGCCAACAAAAAATTGTGGAGCCGTCAACTATCAAGACTTTGCCAAAGGTACATAAAACAGTCTAGATATAGCTGTTTTACCTTGATTTACATACCAATTTTTTAAATAGCGTCCTGGACATAGCGTATCTGCTTGCTCTCCATGCGTATAAACGGCTGTTGGCTTCAAGTGATAATGGGCTAAACGATTTAACACTAAGTTTTTCAATGCAGACAATGCCTGTTCAGAAGGTGGGTATTTTTCAAAGTTACCAACTAAAGCAATCATGAGATTATTATCCAATGGATAAGTTGTTGAGCTACTTCCAATATAAGCCGCATTCCGTCCTTCATAAATCTTACCATCCGCCGCAATGAGATAATGATAAGCAATATCTGCCCAACCTTTTTCCTGTTGATGATAACGCTGTATGCCTCTTAAACTTGCAGGGATATTTTTACGTTGAGGTGTTGCAGTATGATGAATAGTAATACGTTGAATCGTCGCCGAATGAGGCACTAAAGCATGCAGATTTATTCGGGACTGCTTACTCATCCATGATGATCGAGGAATAATAACAATAGGATAAATAGGTAATTGAGGCAATGCAGTAGAAGATGAAGCGGCAGTAGACGAAAAAACAGGCGAGGCAGGAGATGCAGGTTCTGACGTATAAGAAGGCAGAGGCTGCACAGGCACAGGAAGAGAGGGTAAAGTGATAGGCTCAAAAACAGTTTCAGGAATAATAGCAGCAGGTAGTGGTGAGGCCTCAGGAATACCATTACCTGCACAAGAGGCTATTGAAGGCACAAAAAATAGCACAACAAAGTAATAAACCCAATGCTTAAAAAAATGCTCTTTCACTTAACACTCCTTAAAAAAATAAATAAACTCTCTGAGGAAACAAAAACGAGAATGAAATGTAACGTGTAACGCTAGGAAAACAAACTATTTTTTATCCAGTAGCCCCAAAAATAACTATCATTTGTCACCTAAATAATTTCCCTTCGATTACGCTCAAAAATTTAATAAATGAATGTCTGGACATATAACAAACTTGACCTACAAAACACATTAGCATTTCTTAATATTCACACTCAATACATAAGCATTTCTTATTTGTAAATGTAGGTTTTTTGATGCAAAATGCTGAGCATCAATAGGTGCTAATATTCTTTTATTAGCTTGGGCTAACATGACATAACGTCATTTACAAAACACAACGGTTACAGGGGAGTTTGATGGAAAGCATTACATTAGCAGCATGGATCGGTGGTTCACTTATTGGCACACTGATCGTTCTTCACTTTATCATTGTTGGGCAGGGTGCAGGATGCTCGCTTGGCTACGCCACAATGGTTCATAAGGTACAAAAGAAAAAAAATTTATTTGGCAACATTGATCCTTACAAGCTTTTCTTTATGATAGGTCTCCCTCTTGGTGGTCTTGCACACGTCCTTATTTTCAAACAAGAATTCAATTTTACCTTTGATATGGGTGATTATGATGAATTTCTCTATGCAGCCAGCAATGAACTCAAAATAGCAGTACTGTTCATCGGTGGTCTATTGCTTGGCTTTGGTGCGCGAATGGCTGGAGGTTGTACCACAGGTCATGCATTAGTCGGTGGCGCATTATTACGCTGGTCAAGCATATTAGCCGCCCTACTTTTCTTTGCCATTGCAATGGCTACGACATGGTTATTATTTAGCTTTTCCTAAGCTATAGAAATTCAGATCATTACTTTCATACAGGGCATTATTATGCAAACTAACATCGTAAAAATTTTCTCTATTATACTGGGTCTTTCATTCGGCTTTCTACTCGTATCCGTTGGTGCAACTAACTACAACGTACAAAAAGGCATGTTTCTTTTTGACGATTTCACCCTACCTATTGTACTCTCAACTGCCATGATGTCAGGCATGATTGGCACCTGGGTTATCCGCCGCATCAAAGCACGTAGCTTAATTAAACAGGAAGAAATTGATTATCCACATGATCGTTTTTCAAAACGACTATTGCTTGGCACTGTTGCCTTTGGTCTTGGTTGGGCATTAACCGCATCCTGTCCAGGTACTGCGTTTATAATGATTGGTGAAGGTAAAATGACAGGGATTCCCGTTATCATAGGTATTTTAGCAGGTACATGGTTATTTGGTTTGTACAACGTACGTAGTCGCAAAACATCATAATATCGTTCATCGTAGAGACAAAGTATGCTTTGTCTCTGCTTATGCCTAATCATCACAAGCTCTATAGAATATAGATATTCAGATAATGACATTCACATTTTTTGTTCCAGCCAGCCATGTGGATTATTTTTAAATCAGCAGGAACTCGCTACGCTCAAACATGCTTCTGATTAAAAAATAACGCACATGACTGGCTTCTTGTTTTTACACGCAATTATCTGACTCTCTATAGAGCAAAAAAAAAGCACCCTCCTCAATAAATGGCTTATTTTAAAAGGCACTACACAACATCTCCTTGTCTATGGTTTAATAGTTGTAGCTTTTTCAACACAAAACAGGAAAAAACCATGAAACTGATCAATGCACTTTCCCTTTCCATCTGTTTTACACTGACGCTTTATAGCAACAATACTCTTGCGGGTTCTTGTAGTAAAAATGATATAGATCATTATCTAAAAAGCGGCTTTACTCATGATCAGGTTGTCAAGCTCTGTGAAACGCCTGTTGCAAGGCCTGCTGTCAATACTCCTTATCAAGCCCCCGTTGCTACAACGCCTGCCACAGCACAACCTTATAATGCCCTCGCCCCTACCTCACAAGATGCAAATCAACTTTATTTTGAAACAGTGATCAACGCAAACCCCGTTACCTTATCGGGCGATAGTTTAATCTTTGAACGTAAAGAATGTGCTACCTATGGCGATATTGATATGACACAAACACGAGATAAAGCCTGTGTCAAGACACGCACAACCATTCAACTAAAGGACTTGCAAATCATTCGCGCCCAAAAAGCGATTTTGATGGTAAGAAAACAAGAACTAGTGGTAAAAGGCACTATCACTCGCGAATATTTAGATTTAGCCAAACATAATAAATACAAAATAGCCGCTATTCAGCAGCAACTTCCAGCACACCCTGAAGAACTAAATATTCCTGTTAAAAAAGGCATAGATCCTACAAGAGTAGTCACAAAACTCAAGGCTTATCATTAGCTACTTATGTTGCTTTTTTGCAACTAAATACAAAAATATGCGTTTTATTTGTCACAAAAATGTAATAATAAATAGACAAAGCCTACAAACTATGGGTAAAATCAGGTAATGGGCTTTTTTACAACAGTACTGAATAACAACTTGTAGTAATAAGGTACACTGGCAGTTAAAACTATTTTACTTGGGAAGGAAATTATACTATGAAAAAAATGATTATCGCAGCAGCAGTCGCTTCAATTCTTGCACCAGCAACTGTATTAGCTGATACAACTCTTTATGGCGCATTGCGCATGTCTGCTGTTTCTGGTGATACACAAACTAGCGTAGCTGGTTCAACAGCATCTGATTTTGCTGGCGTTGTAAACAATGCTTCTCGTCTTGGTGTAAAAGGCAGCTACGGTGAAGAGGGTGGCTTAACTGGCTTCTTCCACATTCAAGCTGAAGTAACAACAGATGGTCAAAGCACTGCTGCTTTTGATTCTCGCTTCGCATTCGCTGGTGTAAAAGGGGGTTTCGGTAAAGTGGTAATGGGTCGTTTATCGTCTCCTTACAAAATGGCTGGTTTGAAAGTTGATCCTTTCTATGACACATCTGCTGGTCCTACTAACAGTGGTTCAAACTTTGGTCTTTCTAGCCTTACAAATGGTTTCTTAAACAATGTAGTTGGCTATATTAGCCCTAAGCTTGGTGGTTCAGTAACTCTTAATGCAGTTGCAGTACTTGACAAGGATGATGCTACTGGTACTAATCAACTTGGATCTGATGTTGCTAGTAACTTCTATAATGTTGGTGCTACTTACAGCCAAAATGGTTTAAGTGCTTCTGTTCAGTACATCACTGAAATTGAAGCAACTCGTATAACAGCAGGTTATAAAACTGGCGCATTTGGTGTAGGCTTCTCTTATGAAGATGTATCTGGTGCTAATACTGCTGCTACAGATGACCACACTCAAACTTACCTTTCAGGTACATACAAAGTTGCACCTAAAACAACGTTAGCTGCATCTTATGGAACAGTTTCAGACAATGGTTCTGGTGTACGTAACTCAGCAGGTGACGGCTATACTCTAGGTGTATTCCATAAAGTTGCACCAAAAACAACTGTATCTGCGCTATACAGCAATGTTGATTATGATCTTACTACTAATGCTGACCGTAACGTATTCGCAATCGGTCTTGTACAAAAGTTCTAATCGCTTTAGCAGACTCGGCTTAGGAAACGCGCTCCTTTGTAATAGCTAAAGTCCCAGCCGAAGCAAGGTCTGCTAATCGTTAGTCATTAAAGCTGAATAGGTTCACCTATTCGGCTTTTTTTGTGTTTGCTCTCTTGGCTTCCACTCACCCTACCCCATTTTCAGTATGAACCAATGCAAAAATTAGCACTCTAAACATAAGAGTGCTAAAATGGAGACAAAACAACCAATGAGTAGAAAACAATTGATGACATATACCCAATCACTATCCGTTCCTGGGGGTAGTCTTGATAGCTATATCCAAACGGTTCATGAAATTCCTGTACTAACTGCTGAGGAAGAAAAAGCCGTTGCACATCGCTTACAAAATGATAACGACCTAAATGCAGCCCGAACGTTAGTAATGCATAACCTCCGCTTTGTGATTAAAGTGGCACGCGGTTA
>DRMA01000266.1 GCA_011375245.1 Thiothrix sp.
GAAAAAACGTGTCGTATCAGAATCAACACTTAATACCTGTATTAAAACAGCACGAAAAGCCATTGGCGATAATGGACGCGCCCAAAAATATATTGCCACCATTTATCGTCGTGGTTATCGTTTTATTGCTGATGTAGAAGAAAATGCTTGTCATGATAGCCATGCCGAAAAGACCACACAAAACCCAACAAAAATAAATCATGCCACACATACTTCAATAGCAATGGAAACACGCCCATCCATTAGCATTAGCCCGCTTTCACACAACCTAAAAACAGAATATGCCGTTTGGTTAGCGGAGATATTTACTGAAGAAATAAATCGTCATCTTGCTAATATTCCTAGCTATATCGTCATTGCTCATCGAACAACACCAACCAGCCCTGCTGATTATGTACTGACAGGTTCAATCCGCAAAATCAATAGTCATTTCAAACTATCACTACAACTCTTAGAAACGGCCACAGGACAATTTCTTTGGGCCAATCATCAAGCCCTCGCAATTGAACATAATGAAACAAAAGCGGCAAAACTGGAAGTAGTCGTACACACGTTCATCGCCCAAATAGAGCCTGAATTAAATCGCGCTGAATTAAATCGATTAAACCAACAACCTATCGAAGAATTAGATGCGTGGTCGTTATACCGTAAAGCTAATGCAACACTGGCACAAAAAGGCTGGAATGATGAATCGTTTAACAGTGTATCTCGACTACTCAACGAAGCAACGCGACAAGACCCCACACTCGCCCTTATCACGGCACATTTATCCGCTTTTTTATCCATCAGCCAACTGATTGGTTTAAATCATGACCATGAATGGAAAAAACAGGCTGTACAAGCGGCTGAAAAAGCCATTGACCTTGATAGTCAGGATTCACATATACTCGGTGATGTTGGCTGTACATTTGCAATTACAGGAGACTATGAAAGAGGCAAGCACTTAATACAACACGCCTTAGAACTCAATGCCGATAATGCTGATGCATGGGCAGCATTAGGTGCAATCAAATTAAACGCTCATGATGAAAGTGGTGTTGATAATCTACGTCAAGGAATTGCCATGAGTCCACGTGATAATCGTACTGCTGCTTGGGGAGCACTCCTATCACGCGGCCTCTTATCCTTAGAACGTCTTGATGAAGCGATTGAAGTCGCTGATAAGACTTGTCAATGTGATGATAAGATTTTACTACCACGTGTTGTATCAACCCTTGCCCATCATGCAATGGGAAGCACTGATAAAGCCTTATTAGCATGGCAAGATGTGTTGCGCATTAACCCTGCTATAAACCAACAAACACTTGGTCAACTAACCAATAAAAAGCAAATGAGACAGCTTCAATCGTTAAATATTTATCCACAGGCTGACTGATAAAAATAAAGCTCACTTGACAATGCTACTCAACAACAGAATCAATCACTAGCTCAACCTGATCCCCTGCTTTAACAGCTGTTTTCTCACTAAATAAATCACCTTTTTGTGCTTTTGGTGTACCACTTAATGAGATTCGCGCTCCCACTTTAACTGCCTCAAAACCTGACAATTTAAGTTGTGGCATCATCGCCATACTGTCATCTAACATCACCTCTAAAGGCAAATCTTTTACCTGTTTACGCATAGCTGCTAGAGGCATAGGAGGACCAGCCATTGCTTTAGCATAAATAAAAACCGTCGTCTCTGGTGAAACTTTTGCTTTCAATGCATCAGCAATGCTAATAGTTACTTTTATTCCCTTACCACTTGTTGCTTGTTCACTGGAAGAGGTTTGTATGGTTGTAGTTGTGGATGCAGCAGTTGCAGGTACTTGATTCGTCGTGGGCAATGCAGCAACACTGCCCCCCACTTCTGCAATCAATGCACGTACCTTTCTTCTTTCTTCCGAAGCGGGATCTAGCATTGGCTCTAGTTTTGTCCAATGCTGTAATGCTTGAGCATTGACACCACGCTGTTTCGCAGCCATCCCCGCCAACCACAACGCCATAATATTGTCTGGCTCTTTCTGCAAAGCCTTAAGCACCAAGGTTTCTGGTTTCCCTGTTAAGTCACCCTCTTTAACCGTAGCAATCCCATCTGCAATTTGCAGCAGAGCATTTGTTGACTCAGGTGATAAGTCTGCTGCTTTGGTATAAGCTTTCATTGCATCGTCATTACGACCCACCACCATGTAAGAACGCCCTAACATCAACCAGCCTTCAATATTATTCGGCTCTTCTTTTAACTTATTCTCTAATTTTGACAACATTTTAGAAATACTGGTACGTTTTTCATCTTGCGTCATATTATCAGGATGCTTCATTGAACTTTGTGCAATGGCTTCCTGTTTTCCAATCAAGTTATACAGCCCAATAGCCAATAATGGTATAAACAATGCGGTGAAAATTAAACCATAGCGCGTTTCTGTTGCATTAGTATCCTTTGCCACTGTTTTATCTGCCCCCTCAAGGTCATCATACAAGGCTTGCTCTAATTCATTTTTAGCTGATTCATAGGCATCAGCCTCGATATTGCCTTCTTTACGCTCTATTTCCAATTCTGCCAGTTGTTGTTTTGCAATTATTATATTTTGCTCACGTCGATCATCAATAATTACTGTCGATTTTTTACGCAAAGCAGGAAGTAAAAAGGCCAACGCAAGCGCCATCATCATGATAGAAACAATCCAAAAAATCATGATTTATCCTCAGTATTTAGTAGCTTACGCATTGCTTTACGTGATTTATCATCAAGCTGTGTAGTGGGTTGTTTGCTATTATTACGTACCATTATAAATAAGATGAAAAAACCAATAAGCAACATGAACAACGGACCAAACCACAGTAAAAAAGTACTTGTTTTCATTGGTGGTTTGTATAAAACAAAATCCCCATAGCGATCAACAAGATATTTTTTTACCTGTGCCTCATTCCAGTCTTTTTGAATAATCATTTCATAAACTTCATCACGCAAATCTTTGGCAAGATCGGCATTAGAAGCAGCAAGATTTTCGTTTTGACACACCAAACACCGTAATTCAAACATTAACGAATCATAGAGTGCTTCTTGCTCAGGTTTATCAAAATGACGTATTTCTATGCCTGCCCATGTAGGCAGACTCATTATTATGCTAATCAACAATGAGAATAATATTTTTTTTCTCATGTTTATCATATGCTTCATATGTTTTCTGCCTGTAGCTTTTTCACAAGAGGAACAAGGGTTTCAGTGACAACTTTTTCCGTCAACGGCCCTGTAAACTTACGTCGAATAATACCTTTTTTATCCACAACAAAGCTTTCTGGTACACCATAAACTCCCCAGTCAATCCCCGCACGTCCACGTGTATCAACCGCAATATCACTATAAGGATTACCAAATTTCTGTAACCATGCTTTGGCATTGGCTCCATACTCTTCAGTCCCATAGTCTTTATAGTTTAGACCTAGCACTTTTGTACCACTTTGTTTCACAAAAAGAGTCACCACTTCATGCTCAGCACGACAAGAAACACACCATGAAGCCCATACATTAAGCACCCAAACATTCCCCTTCATATCTTCAGTGGACACCATTTTGTCTTCTTGGTACAAGCGTGGCAAATTAAACGTAGGTGCAGGCTTACCAACTAATGGAGAAGGCACATGCGTTGGATCATTGCCAAGACCAAACAGTAATAACCCTGTCAAGAGCAAA